>JAHRHW010000419.1 GCA_019100305.1 Candidatus Thiodiazotropha taylori
CAAAACCGCACCCTGGGGATGATCGAACAGAGTCACCAGACAATGA
This sequence comes from Candidatus Thiodiazotropha taylori, assembly GCA_019100305.1. GTDB lineage: Bacteria > Pseudomonadota > Gammaproteobacteria > Chromatiales > Chromatiaceae > Thiodiazotropha. The sequence goes on from JAHRHW010000419.1 coordinate 47, forward strand.
GGCAACTCAACACCATGAGCGATGAGATCACCGGCATCCTGGGGATGATCAGCGAAATTGCTGACAAAACCAATCTGCTGGCGCTCAACGCTTCCATCGAGGCAGCCCGCGCCGGGGAACATGGCAGAGGTTTCGCGGTGGTCGCGGATGAGGTGAAAAAACTGGCGGAAAGCACCAAGAAAGCCACCGACGAGATCCGTGATGTGGTCAATACCTTCCAAAAGGAGACTACAGTCATGCAGAGCAATTCCAACGAAATGCTCGACATGGCCAATGATGTGCAGACCTCAGTGGAGGCGATGAGCAGCAACTTCAATCAATTCGCCCAACATGCACAGGACACCTACACCTCGGTCAATTTTGCCCATGACATCTGCTACGCCTCGCTGGTCAAGGTCGATCACATGATCTACAAACAGAAGGCTTACAAATCCTTCCATGCGGGTACTGACAATGACGATGCCAATGCTGTCAAGGTCGACCACCACAGCTGCCGCCTGGGCAAATGGTACTATGAGGGTTATGGAAAAGAGTCGTTTGGCCATCTGATTGCATTCAGGGAGCTGGAAGAGCCCCACAGCCAGGTTCACAACGCCGGCCATAAGGCACTGGAGCTGCTTTCCAAAGACTGGGAGAAAGACAGAACACTGTTGCAGAATATTCTCGAAAACTACCGGCATATGGAGGACGCCAGTGACCGTGTGATGGATCGCATCGACGCCATGATCACTGAAAAACACAGCTAGGACCGGATATCGCTATGCCGACTAGCCCGCTGTGTCTGATAAGCGCCTGACCAGGCGCGGGGAGTTTCCATGAAACCCAATGTCACACCGACGACCAGGGAGATCATCATGGATGAGAACGATTTCATCGTCTCAAAGACAGATCTCAAGGGACGGATCACCTACGCCAACCGGATCTTTATGAGGATTGCCGGTTATGCCGAGCATGAATTGTTGAATGTTCAGCACAACATCATTCGTCATCCCGACATGCCACGCGGGGTATTCCGGCTGCTTTGGAACGTTATCGAGTCAGGTCATGAGTGCTTCGCCTATGTGAAGAACATGGCCAAGAGCGGCGACTACTACTGGGTATTTGCCAATGTTACAGCCGACTATGACCAGAATGGCAAACCCATCGGCTATTTCTCGGTACGCCGCAAACCCAGCCGCGCCGGTATCGAAGCCATCACCCCGATCTACCAGGAGATGATGCGCATCGAACAGCAGGCGGGCACGGCAAATGCCCCCGATGCCTCACTCGAGTGGCTGCAGGGTGTACTGCAGAGCAAGGGTACAAGCTATGAGGAGTTTATCCATACCCTGGGTGGCTAAAGGCATTTGACCAGCGGTAATACTGAACATTATTTAATAATATTTATTTATTAAAAACAGCTAGTTATATAGAAAAACAGGTCCTCAAACAGGCTCAGAACCATCAAGATTTGAGTAAACCAGTCGCTAACCCGGACTGAGCAACAACTCTTGTGGGCCCGGACCAGCCTGGTCTTACCCGGCAGACGAACAACATGGATAGCCGAATAAACGACAATTTCAGCAATGCTCTGGCTGACACCATTCTGCAAACGACAGAAGATGGCATCCTGATCACTGACAACTCAGGCCTGGTCCTCAGGCACAATGCCCGGTTCAGCGAATTGTGGCGCTTAAACGGAGCACTGACTGACGAAACAACCCTGGACGACATTCAGGAACATCTGCTGGATCAGCTGACCAATCAGCAGAGATTTCTCGACAATTTGGCGCTCTACCAAAATCAACCGACGATAAAGGCCTTTGACAGCCTCCATCTGAAGGATGGTCGGGTCTACGAACAGTTCAGCCAACCCATGTACAGCAATGGGGAGGCCGTTGCCCGGGTCTGGAGCTTCCGTGATCTGACCCTCGCCGAGCGGGTGCAAAAAGAGCTCTACAAAGAGACCAGTTTCCGGATTGCCATTCTCAACACTCTGCCCGACCTGATCTGGCTGAAGGATACCCAGGGCATCTATCTCGCCTGTAATGACAGATTCGAGGATTTCTTCGGCGCCAAGGAGATGGAGATCGTTGGCAAGAGCGATTATGACTTTGTCGATAAGGATTTGGCCGATTTTTTCCGGCAGCATGACAGAATCGCCATCGAGAGGGGTGGCCCTTCCGTCAATGAGGAGTGGATAACCTTTGCCAATGATGGCCACAAAGAGCTGCTGGAGACCACCAAGAGCCCCCTTTACGACCACCAGCAAAAGCTCATCGGTATTCTCGGCATCGGCCACGACATCACTGAGCGTAGAACCGCGGAAGAGCGCCTGAGGGAGTCCGAGGAGCGTCTGTCACTTGCTATGCGTGGCGCCAATGACGGGCTTTGGGACTGGGACCTGCTGAGTAACGAGATCTACTACTCGCCGCGCTGGAAAGAGATGCTTGGTTTCCAAAATGATGAGCTGCCGAACCATCTGGACACCTGGAAGCGCCTGGTGCACCCGGAGGATAAGGATCGTGTCCTGCAAGAGGTCACCAGCTTTATCATAGGTGACGCGGAAACCCTGGAGATCGAGATGCGCATGCACCACAAGGAAGGGCATGACGTATACATACTCTCCCGCGCCATCCGTCTCTACCAGGAAGCGGATGGCAGGCCGGTGCGGCTGATCGGTACCCATGTCGACATCAGCGAACGCAAGCGCGCCGAAATCCATGATGAAAAAAATGCTGAGATCCTCGAGATGATCGCGATCGGCAAACCGGCCGCAGAAATCTACGATGCCATTGCTCTGATGTACGAAGCGCGGCATCCGGGGATGCGCTGCTCGCTGCTGGAACTGCACAAGGGTAAACTTCTGCATGGTGGCGCACCAAGCATGCCAAAGGCCTACTGTGATGCGGTACACGGCCTGGAATTCGGCCCGGACATCGGCTCCTGCGGCACCTCGACCTACACCGGCCATCGGGTGATTGTCGAGGACATTGCAACCGACCCGAAGTGGGCAACCATCCGGGATGCGGCACTGCCTCACGGCATGCGATGCTGCTGGTCGGAACCGATCAAAAGCTCTGCCGGAAAGGTATTGGGTGCATTCGGCATGTACTATGACTACATAGCGACCCCCAATGAGGATGAGTCCAACGATCTGAAAGCTGCAGCACGACTGGCGAGTATCGTCATGGAGCGGGACCAGAATCAGAAGAGAATCCATCAACTGGCCTATACCGATGAGTTGACGGGCCTGGCCAGCCGCCCCCACTTCTTTCAATTCC
>JAHRHW010000420.1 GCA_019100305.1 Candidatus Thiodiazotropha taylori
AAAAGTTGATCACCCAGTTGCTTGCGCAGCATGTGAAACATCATCAGGGTTTTACCGTAACCTACCGCTTCGGTGGCAGAACTGTGCCTGCTTTTGAATGCTGTGAGGGGGAAGTCTCTTTGTTTGGCGGCATAGTCCCGGTACTTTTGCAGGCTCTGCTGACGATAATTGCCCCCCTGGTTCTGCTGTTCCTTGATCAGGTGGTCGGCCAGGTAGGCGGTTAATCCCTCACTCCAATTACCGCTATCAAAATCGACATAAACTCCGTTGCCCCACCAGTTGTGCAGGATCTCATGGGGATAGGATGTGTTGAGTATGAAAGGAAGACGAATCACTCTGGAACCAAGCAGAGTGAAAGAAGGCATGCCAAAGCCGGTTTCCCAGAAGTTTTCAACCAAGGCAAATTTGCTGTAGGGATAGGCGCCGATCAGTTGTTCATACATCTTCAGGTATTTGACCGTTGCCTGCAGGTATCGGTCTGCCAGTTTCTGATCTGCGCTACGAAGAAATACCTGAGCCGATACCGATTTGCCCTGCAGTTTTGTAATCTTCTGATACTCGATGAACTCGGCTGCGATCAGATAGATCTCATCCTGTGGTTTGTCGATACGCCAACGGTCTATATTCAGTTTGCTGCTGTCTTTAGGGGTTTGCCGATGACCCTGAGTTACCGAGGACCAGCCGGCTGGCAGACTAACCTGCATGTTGAAAGTCAGATAGGGATAGCCTTCGATCTGTGGATACCACAAGCTGCCAGCGGCGAGAAAGACCCCCTTTTTATCGATCAGGCCGGCGCTGCTTCGGAATCCCCTTGATTGTTCCTTGCGGCTTGAGCTCAATTTATGGTGAATGCGGCCTGTGTATTCCACCGTCAGGTGGTCAGCACCTTTGGGCAAACTGATCTCATAACGCTCGGCATAACGATCCCGATGATCTAGCCTGACCTGAACCTTGCCCTGGTCTGTAGAAAAACGGGGATTCAGGTCGGCGTGCAGGATCAGTTTGAATTCGGTGAGAGGTTGGGTGAATGAGATCCGATCCGTGACGCTGAGCATCTGCCGTTGCGGCTCGAGTTTGACATCAAGTTGATGGTGAAAGGGGGAGTGGCTCTCGGCCGCCAGCAGTGGTGTGCAGATCAACCAGAGTAGAAACAGAAGGCTTCTATTCATCTATTCACTCCAGTCAGCAATGAAAATATCCGTTGCACGAGGTTTGTCCGGATTGCGGTTGGAGCCAAACACAATCTTATTACCGTTGGGTGAAAACATAGGGAAACTGTCAAATATCTTATTGTAGGTAATTCTCTCTAATCCCGATCCATCACTGTTGATCAGGTAGAGTTCAAAGTTGTGGCCATATGTTTTGTAATCATCCCGCCAGTCATCCATATTGCTGGAAAAGACGATGCGCTTACCATCAGGATGCCAGGATGGGGCCCAATTGGTAGCGCCATTGTCTGTGAGGCGGATTTTGTTGCTGCCATCGGCATTCATTACCCAGATATCCAATGGTGTGGATTGGATGTAATCCTGCTTCATGTTTTCCTGCCACTGGGCTTTTTCAGCGGCGGTGCTGGGATGCCATGCGCGCCAGACAACTTTTGTGCTGTCTGGAGAAAACCAAGGGCCACCATCATAGCCTTCTGTATCCGTCAGGCGCTGAACATTACTACCATCAACATCCATCCGGTAGATGTCGAAATCCCCCTCGCGCTGTGAACCGAATACGATCGACTTACCATCAGCGGAGACAATCGGTTCAGCGTCATATTTGGGATTGTCGGTTAACGGTGTCAGACCGGATCCGTCGGCATTGGCCCGATAGATGTCGTAAGGGTGCAGGGGCCAGGCATAACGTATGTGAGAGGGCAAATCGGGTTTCTTCGGGCAGCTTCCCTGCAGGTGGCTTGTGGATGCAAAAACGATCTGTTGTTCCCCGGGTTGGAAGAATGCGCAGGTGTGAGCGCCATGATCAGGGCTGACCATGGTCTTGTTGGTTCCGTCGATATTCATGGTCCAGATCTTGTCACACTCAAATCCGCCCCTGTTTGACTGGTAGATCAATTGCTGCCCATCGAAACTGAAATAGGCCTCGCCATTGTCTCCTTTAAAGGTCAGTTGAGTCAGGTTCGACATGTGACGGTCATCCGACTTCTTCAAGGCTGGTGCCTGTTCTGCGTTGAGCGGAAGGGTATAAATCAAGATAAACAATAGGGCTATTCTGTAGTACATTGGATCTCAGATTCGCTTTTTATTAACACGACATACTTAGTCGCCGGGTTAATAAGTGGTGTGTGAAGCACTCATTTTGTTAATCTACAAGTTAACACTAGCTGTTGTCTCCGAACAGTCGGAATGCTCAATGATTGGAGGCTTAGGCTCGTTAAGATTAATTAAATACGACCAGCCGGGACTGTTTTTGTGCCCAACTAGGCACAATAGGAGGTGTTTGGTCGATCTTCACAGGACCGAGTGCAAATCCCTGGTTAAGAATGTTGATTCTTATCCTCTCAAACTGGCTAATATGATGCCTTTGGTTAGGCCCAATTGAACTGTTCGGATAGTGCATTAGAATTTAACTGAGAGCTGATAGATTATGGAATTGGACCTGGATGGCGGCCGCTTGATTCTGTTTTTGGGTGGGTTGAGTTTTTTTATCCTCCTTGAAACCATCTTTCCTGCCCGTGTCTGGCAGGGGAAACGAATCAACCGCTTTATGTTTCATGCCGCTGTAGCGGCACTGAATACCGTGCTTGTCAGGGTCTTGATCTATGTACCCTTTCTGCTGTGGATTGTCTATGTCGAGCAACAGGGCTGGGGTATTTCCCGCTGGTTGGGTCTGAATGGCTGGTTGGAGATCGTGGTTTCACTGATTATGCTCGATCTGTTCGACTACTTTTGGCACAGAGCGAATCACCGTTTTCCCCTGCTGTGGCGTTTTCATAAAGCCCATCACGCAGATACCGAGATGGATGTGACCACCGCACTGCGTTTCCATCCAGGTGAACTTTTTCTTTCATCCTTCGCCAAGGCATTATGGGTGCTGGTCTGGGGACCCACAGCGATTGCCTGGTTTGTATTTGAAGGATTGATCAGTCTGTGCGCCCAGTTTCACCATAGCAATATTGATCTGCCTGAGCCGATAGAGCGGGTCTTAAGCCGAGTGATTGTAACGCCCAGGTTTCACACCTCTCATCATCGGGTTGAGCGCGCTTACGGTGATGCAAATTTCTCTACCATTTTCAGTTTCTGGGATCCCTTGTTTGGCAGCTATAATCAGATGCCCAGAGAAGAAAAA
>JAHRHW010000421.1 GCA_019100305.1 Candidatus Thiodiazotropha taylori
AAGACCTGCTTCTTCGATGGATTGACGATCAGCTTCAGAAGCATAATGATAAAAAATCATACGTCCCCATTGTTCTGGGCGATAAGCGCGCCGTATCTCGTCCAGTGAAGTATGAGAGGGACTAGCCTGTACAGCGCAATCATGGAATATCAATTCTCCATGGCTTGCAAATCGTATCAGTATTTCTGGAATGGGCAGCGTATCGCCTGTAAAGAGAAAGTGTCCCTTTAATGCAAGGCCGAATGCAGTGTCATGTTCATGATGTCTAACTGGAAAGACATCAAATAGCAGATTGTTAAGCCAGAATCTTTCAGAAACAGGAATTAACTGGAATGCTTCCCAAAAGTTAGATCCACCTTCTGCTAGAAAGTTAGGGTAGTCTGCGATTCTGCGTTGTAGTATTGGCAACAGTTTAACCGGTATATAGAGTTTTGGCACATGATCTCGATAATCTGTCATTAGTCGATAGAACCAACCTTCTAAACCACCAATATGATCGAAATGAGTATGGGTAATAAACAACGCAGGAGGTTCTGCTGAATTATAACTGTGCCTGAATCGGTTGAGTGTGTCAGGGCCACAGTCAATCAGTAGCAGTGGTTTACCGTTAGCTTCAAGTACGGCTGATGATGAGCCTAATTCAACAGCCTGGGCATTGCCAACACCTAAAAACCTAAGTGAAAGGATGTCTGGTAGCAGTTGAGATGTTTCATTAGACCTTGCCATATACCTGGCTGACTATACAGAGTTATGTTTACCAACAAATTACAGAGCAAAGGGTGAATGAACTGTCTGTCATGGCTTAGTAAAACCAGATACACAATTTGGTAATATTAGCCCTTTTCTGAATCATCTATAAACCCTTTGTATTGGAGTGCAGATCTAAATTAGTTTGGTGACTCTGTTTTTTGACAATCACAAGCAGACTACTGTTTTATATCTGTAATAATAAGCAAAAGATTTACTGTCACTCGTTCAGTATGACCTCACCAAGGTATTCAAATACTAGTGTGGCGAGGGGAGGTAGTGTCAGCATCATGGAATGGGGTAGATTCATCCATGGAATAGCTTCAGATGTGATGGGATCTATACCATTCCCCAGGTTACTGCCACCATAATAGGCAGAATCTGAATTAATGGTTTCCTTGTATCGCCCTGGCTTAGGCACGCCAATTCTGTATCCATCTCTCGGAACAGGCGTCAGATTGAGTACCACAATGACTAATTCATCGTTCTCACCCTTACGCAAAAAACTGAGCACCGATTGTTCTGAGTCGTGACAATCAATCCAGTCAAAACCTCGCCAATCAAAGTCGTATCGGTACAGAGCAGGTGTAGAACGGTATATGTGGCATAAATCCTGTGTTAGTTTTTGCATACCTCGATGTAATGGGTAGTCGAGAACATACCAATCAAGTAAACCTGCACTGTTCCACTCAGTTCCTTGACCGAATTCAGTACCCATGAACATCAATTTTTTTCCAGGATGAGTAAATTGATAGGTATAGAGTGCTCTGAGATTTGCATGTTGTTGCCACTCATCGCCAGGCATCTTATTCAACATGGAATTCTTGCCGTGAACCACTTCATCGTGTGAAAAGGGCAATAAAAAATTTTCTGAGAATGCATACAGCATACTGAAGGTTAACATGTCATGATGGTACTTCCGATGAATTGGATTATTTTCAAAATAAGACAATGTATCGTTCATCCATCCCATGTTCCATTTCAGGTCAAAACCAAGACCTCCAAGATAGGTTGGTCGACTGACCTGAGGCCATGATGTGGATTCCTCGGCAATCATCAGAATTCCTGGACACTCTTCATGTACGGCTATATTAAGCTCACGTATAAAATCTATCGCTTCTAAATTCTCCCTGCCGCCAAACTGGTTAGGAATCCACTCACTATCATTTCTTGAGTAATCCAAATACAACATTGAAGCAACAGCATCTACGCGCAGTCCATCAATATGCATCTCCTCCAACCAAAAAACAGCACTGGAAATGAGAAAAGATTTGACTTCATTTCTTCCGAAGTTGTAGATCAGTGTCGACCAATCCAGGTGTTCTCCAAGTCTGGGGTCTTCATGCTCATACAGTGGCGTTCCATCAAATCTTGCCAGTCCGTGAGAGTCTTTTGGGAAGTGTGCGGGAACCCAGTCAAGCAATACTCCGATATTGTTTTGATGACAGTGATCTACAAAATACTTGAACTCTTCCGGGGTTCCAAATCGGCTGGTTGGTGAAAAGTAACCTGTAGCCTGATAGCCCCAAGAAAGATCGAAAGGATGCTCAGTGATCGGTAATAACTCAATATGCGTGAAGCCCATCTCTGATACATATTCGACCAATTGATGGGCGAGTTCTTTATAGGTAAGGAACTCACCTTCAATGTCACGTCGCCAAGAATTGAGGTGTACTTCGTATATCGACATTGGAGAGTGTTGCCACTCGACTTTGGGTCGAAGTGACATCCATTCACTATCTGCCCATCGGTATCTGCCGATATTAGGTATAATTGATGCAGTACTGGGCCTTAATTCATGCTGTTGACCATAAGGGTCCGCCTTGAGTTGAATCTCTCCGGTATTTCGGTTGCGGACTTCAAATTTGTAGAGATGGCCGGATGAAAGATCCGGTATGAAGAGCTCCCAAACACCACCACTTCGAACACGCATTGGATTTCTTCGGCCATCCCAGGAGTTAAAGTCTCCTACCACACTGACTCGCTCGGCGTTGGGTGCCCAGGTAGCAAACAGTATTCCAGATACTCCTTCGACTTGATGATCATAAGCTCCTAAAAACCGATAGGCGTGGCGATGCTTTCCCTCATTAAATAAGTGCAGATCAAAATCAGTGAGTTGTGACTCATAACTGTATGGGTCGTGACTAATATGCTCTCTGTTGGTATTGTCTCGCCAAATCAGCCGGTAATGCCCAGGCAGTTCACCACTATTACCACGCCACTCAAAAAAGTCACTTTTCGGTAAACGTTGCAGTTTTGCACCGTTGTCGGCAAGAGTTATCTCTTGTGCCTGTGGATTAAAGACTCGAATGACAGTTTCATGATCGCTATGTTGTCGACCAAGTACACAAAAGGGATCATGATGATTGGCATCACGAATACGTTGCATATCTGTATTGAATAATGATTCTGTCATTGTAGACTGCTCAACATCGATTCATTAAAAGTCATAGTTTAAGATATCATCCACACGCCGGCAGATTTCCTTACCGTAGTCAGTCCATTCTCCTTCACCCCAGTAGCGGTAACAACTGGTTTGAGAGGATAGC
>JAHRHW010000422.1 GCA_019100305.1 Candidatus Thiodiazotropha taylori
GACGCCACAGCAGTGGCAGAAAAGGCTGACCAATACGATCGAGCGCTTCTTTGCCGTGGAGAGCCGCTCGGAACAGGATCTGATCGGGGTACGCAGCTGCATCGAACAGCTGGTGGAGGAGACCGGCGAAGCGGGCGACCGGGTAACGCTCTCCCTGGCGTTGCTCAGGCATCGTTTGGGCGAACTGTTCGAGCAGCCCATGGAGCGGGGTTTTTTGGGCGGTGGTGTGAATATCTGTGCCTTGGCACCCATGCGCAGCCTGCCGTTCCGGGTGATCTGTCTGCTGGGGATGAACGATGGCCAGTTTCCCCGTCAGCCGCAGGAGTTGGGGTTCGATCTGATGCGGCGGGCGTTCCGTAACGGGGATCGATCCCGCCGGGTGGACGACCGCTACCTGTTTCTCGAAACGCTGCTGTCGGCCCGCCAGCGTCTGATCATCAGCTACTGCGGCCAGAGTCAGCGGGACAACATGCCGATGCCGGCCTCTGTGGTGGTCGAGGAGTTGCGGGACTGTCTGTTGCAGATGGTTGGTGAAGCCGGCCTTGCCCGGATCACCCACCATCACCCACTGCAACCTTTCTCACCGGACTATTTCCGCCGTGGCACCGATCTGTTCAGCTACTCGACAGAGATGCGTGAAGCGGCAATGACCGTTGGCCGGGGTAGGGCGATCGATCTACCCTTGGTTGAACAACCGCTCGCAGCCGCGGAGTCACAGGAGGTGATCGAACTGGATCAGCTGATCCAGTTCTTCGAGAATCCCCAGCGACAGTTTTCCCGGCTTCGATTGGGCATCAATCTGGAGGCGGCAGAGCAACTGCCGGAGGAGCGGGAGCGGTTTGCCTACGACCGTTTCGAGCAGAGCGACCTGGAACATCAAATCGTGGATCTGCTGCTCCAGGAGCATCCGCCTGAGCAGCTGTTCGAACTTTTCGATGGTCGCGGTCTGTTACCCCATGGGCAAGCGGGCAGGCTGGCATTCGAAGCGATGCTGGAGCGGGCTCAGTCGATGACCAGCCGGATTGCCGCCAGCCAGGGGGAGAGGCTGGAAGCGCCATTGGTGGTGGAGATCCCCTTTGAACAGAACAGGCTGAGCGGTTATCTGCGAACGGTCAACCGTTCAGGACTGCTGGCTTACAACACGGCCGGGCTCTATCCATACCACCTGGTCAAGGCGTGGATTCGGCATCTGGTACTGAATCAATTGCGCCCCCAGGGGGTCACTCTGGAGACCCGCTTGCTGGAGGCTGAAAGGGATGGACGTTTCACTCCGGTCGAGCAGCCTGAGGAACATCTGCAGAAGCTGATGCAAGCCTATCAAACCGGTATGCAGACCCCACTGCCATTCTATCCCGGCACCTCCTGGCAGTTTGTTGAACGCTATCTGCAGGGGGATCCGGAGAAGGCGCAAAAGGAGGCGGAACGGAAATGGTTCGGCAGCAGCCACCACGTAGGTGATATCAGCAAACCCTACAATCAACTGCTCTACCAGGGCCATGCCCTGAATCAACAGGCTTTCGCGGAGACCAGCCTGACGCTGCTGCAGCCACTGATGCAACATCTGGAGTGGCAGTAGTGGCGGCAGATACAGGCATCAGGATCGAGCGCTTATCTCTGCAGGGGATCAATCTGGTCGAGGCCAGTGCGGGGACCGGCAAGACCCACACCCTCTCCAGTCTCTATCTGAGGTTGCTGCTGGAGCAGGGATTGATGCCCCAGTCGATCCTTGTGATGACCTATACCAAGGCGGCGACCGCTGAGCTGAAAACCCGCATACGTCAGCGGATTGTCGAAGCCAGGCAGTGGTTTCAAAGGGGCGATACCCCAGACCCACTGTTACAGGCGATCGATCAAAAGCTGGCAGACAGATCCCTGGCGATACGTCAGCTCGATCTGGCCCTGGCCAGTTTCGATCGGGCTGCGATCTTCACCATGCATGGTTTCTGCCAACGGGTGCTGACCGAATTCGCCTTCGAAAGCGGACAGTCCTTCACCACAGTACTGGTCCCCGATCAGGCGGTACGGCTGCAGCAGATCGCGGATGATTTCTGGCGACTCGAGATGTCCAGGCTGCCGAAGCACTTCTTCAGCGCCTTGCAGGGGTGGATTGCCACCCCCGATCAACTGCTCGCAAGACTCAAGCCGGCGCTTGGAAAACCCTATCTCCGGGTAAGTGGTGCGGCATGGCCAGACAATCTGGCGAGCTTGGAACAGCAGGCCGAGGAGGCATTGCAGCAGCTACGCGCCTGCTGGTATGCGGAAAGGGAGCAGGTGGAGAGACTGCTGAGCGACAAACAGGTGCTGAAAGGCTATCGCGCCGACTGGCTGTCGGGCTGGTGTGCGAGGATGGATCTGTGGCTCAACGGCAATCTCTATGAGGCCCCCTTCGACAAGGTGATCCGTTTTACCCCGGAGGTGATCGCTCAGTCGGTGAAAAAGGGAGAAACAGCACCGGAAAACCCGTTTTTCAATGCCCTGGCGGACTATCTGCCCCTCTCCGAGCAGTCTGTGGCCGCCTTCCATCAGGCCAAGGTGGCCTGGCAGGCCCGTCTCTACGACTATCTGCAACAGGAGCTGCCCCGTCGTCAGGTAGAGGCGGGGGAGTGGTCCTATGATGATCTGCTGCTGCAGCTCCATCAGGCACTGCAAGAGGATCAGTCCGGGCAGCTGTGCGGTTTGCTGCGCAGCCGTTATCGGGTCGCTCTGGTGGATGAGTTCCAGGACACCGATCCGATTCAGTATGAGATCCTGCATCGGATCTACGCAGAAACGGAACAGCCACTGATCCTGGTCGGAGATCCGAAACAGGCGATCTACAGTTTTCGCGGCGCCGATATCTACACCTATCTGCAAGCCAGGGACGGTGCCGGGGCGCGGCGCCATACCCTGGATACCAACTGGCGCTCCACGCCGGATATGGTGGAGGCGATCAATCGTCTGTTCAGTTTTTCACCACGTCCCTTCTACGACCATCGAATCGGCTTCCAGCCCACCGACGCGGCTGAACGGGCCCGGGATCAGCTCACCGAACAGGGCCAGCCCGGTGCGGCGCTGCAGATCTGGCGTTTGCCGGCCGAGGAGGGGATGTCGGTTGAGACACTGCGTCAATCGGTGGCAGAAACCACCGCGGCGGAGGTCGCCAGTCTGCTGTCGGCGGATGATTCGAGACAGCTCAGAATCGGTGCAAGGCGGCTGGTGGGCAGTGATATCGCCATCCTGGTGCGTACCCACACACAGGCCAGCATTCTCGCCATGGCGCTGGCCGCCAAGGGCATAGCC
>JAHRHW010000423.1 GCA_019100305.1 Candidatus Thiodiazotropha taylori
GGCGGCGATCCACATCGGGCATGAAGATTCTCGGATCGCCGGTCAGATCAGTCAGGCTGCCATCGACAACCGTTTGCGTGCCATCCAGGACGCCGGGTCCCCAGTTCTGGTACGCCTTATAGGTAACATCCGTATATTGATAGCCAACAGAGAAGCGCATTTGATGTTGAGCGATGCCGTCATACAGGGCGACACCCTCTGTGCTGTATTGGTTCTGGGTACGGATTGGAAAGCCGATAAAGCCATCCGTGAACAGGGTGAATCCTGCGGGATTCGTGAAGCTGAGATTGCCGTCGCCGCCAATCGGCAGCACGGATCCTGGGGGAAAGAGTTGCAGGTGAGTTATTGCCTGATGGTAAAAATAGTTGAAGTCTAAATCGAATTTCCAGCCATCAAACCAGTGATCGTTATGGTAGGCGACACTTCCCAGCACTACATCACTTTCAAGACGGTTGCCATCAGCCATGGCGTTGGCCAGACCGGCACCCGCACCACGATCGTTTTCCCGCCAGCCCCAGAGATAGATCTGCCAATTCTCCCGGTTCATGCCAAGATAGGCGTTGAGGATGTTGTGCTGGGTATCCATGGCGCGGGGGGCCAATGAAGCGGAGCTACCGAAGCCCTCATCCAGCAGGGTCTGAAAATCCCGCTCAATGATTCGTTCGTCATCGCCATCTGATTTCATCATATCCAGGGTCATGGCAATGTCCCAGCCCCGGTATTGGCCCCCAGCCATTGCCCAGGCATCCTTTCTTGCAAAGGAGCCACCCCGGTATCCGCCTTGTGCTCCAGCGATCTCCTGGCCATCTTTTGTGATGACATTGATGGTACCTGCGAAGGCGTCGGCACCATGAACCGCCGAGCCGGGGCCGCGAATCACCTCAACCCTTGAAATCATACTGACAGGCAGTCGAAACTGACTGGGACGTCCCCCCTGATGAAAATCCTGAACCGGTTGGCCATTGATCAGTAAAAGCACATGAGGATTGGCATTGGTATGGATGCCGCGAATTGACCACTGGGCCTGATAGTTGGGTGAGGGTGACATAGAGACATGCAACCCGGGCACGCTCTCCAGAACTTCATCCAGAGTGGTGGCGCCCATCGCTTTGATCTCATCCTTGGTAATCACGCTGGCGACGGATGGCGCCAGGAATACCGGCTTGGCACTGCTGGTAGCACTTACCAGAACCGCATCGGTTCTGTAGTAGTCCTCTTCAACCGGTCCACTGAACAGACGCTCCGCCTCTTCCATCTGCTGGTCCGTGATGAGCGTAGCCTCGTTTGCGTGGGCGGCAAGCGGGTAGCTTAAAATCAGTATTGGAATGAGGTGCTTGCAGGGAGTGCGTGGCATATTGAGTGTCTGTTTGTTCCTATCAGTACTCTGCATCATTTCCCCTCAGGGGATAGTGATTCGAGGTTGATATCAACGACTAAATCTATGATGAAAGTTGTAAACCTATGAGGCTAATTGAGAAAAATCAAGAGAAAACGCATTCTTAGCTGACATGAAGCAATGTGCTCTCTAAACTTGTGCCTCTATGGGACTTAAAAGTATTCGATATCCTGCCGGCAAACTGCCTTCGATCCGGGTCTATCTGGTGTCGATGAACCTGGCATTGCTGCTGCTTTTTATGGCGATCAGTCTGTTGTTCTGGCAGCAGATAAGCAACTTCTATCAAACTGAGCAGGCCGAGGACATTGTCTCGATTCATGATGCCATGCAGGCGCGCAGTGCTTCACTGGTTCGCAGTATGGCCCTGAGTGCCAACCAGGCAATCACCGGATACGATTTCAGCTTTTTGATTAACCTGATGAAACAGGTCGCGGATGGCGATCAGGATATCCAGTACTGCACGGTACTCAGCAACCTGGGACAGGTGGTGGCTCACAACCGGGATGATCGGGTCGGCAGTCTAGCGGGCACTCCGGTCGATAAGCAGGCGTTGGCCTTGTTGAAAGATGAGTTCCTCAATGATGAGGTAACGAATTTTTCAATTCAGATCATCGACACGCCGAGCATGGTTGAGATTCAGAGCCAGATGATGCAGGTCGTGACACCGGTCTTCAATGGTCAGGAGCTGTGGGGCATTTTGTATTGCGGTATCTCATTGGCGGGTATGCAGGAGAGCATTGATGAAAGGACCGCTGAATGGGATCAGGAGATTACCCGGATCTGGATTTTCTACATCACTGTTGCAGCGATCTTCATCCTGTTCGGCTTTATGATTTCACTGTTTATCACAAGGCGTCTGCTGAAGGCAGTCGACCAGCTTGACGCCGGTGTCAAGGAGGTCTCTGCCGGTGATCTCAACTACCGCCTGAGCATGCAGGGCTTGATGTGTGCAGAGTTCGGCACTTTTGCTACCTCGTTTAACCATATGGCCAGCAATCTGGAAAGTTCCCATCGGACGCTGGATGAGTACAACCGTTCACTGGAGTACAAGGTAGAGGAGAGAACCGTCGAGCTTGCCCGCAGTAACAAAGAGCTTGAAGCGTTCAATTACTCGGTATCCCACGATCTGCGTGCCCCATTGCGCAGTATTGAAGGCTTCAGTCAGGTGCTTTCAGAAGAGTATCGGGAGCGTCTTGATGAGACCGGACTCGACTACCTGCGTCGGGTCAGAGCCGCGGCATCCCGAATGGGGGTGTTGATCGACGACATGCTGAGGCTCTCAAGGCTTGGGCGACAGGAGATGCAGGTCGGTGAGGTCGATTTGAGCGAACTGGCCAATGCCACTCTCAGCAAGCTGGCAGAGAGTGAGCCGGAACGTCAGGTAAGTTTCCAGGTCGAACCCGGCCTGATGGTTCAGGGCGACCGTCAATTGTTGGCTATCGCTCTGGATAACCTGATTGGTAATGCCTGGAAGTACACCGGCCGCCGGGGAAAAGCTGAGATTGTTTTTGGTAAAGCTGTAAAGGAGGGCAAATCCTGCTACTTTGTACAGGACAATGGCGCCGGATTCGATATGCGTTATGCTGATAAGTTGTTCGGTGCATTTCAACGGTTGCATAAAAGCAGTGATTTTGAAGGTACTGGTATCGGTCTGGCGACGGTCGCCAGAATCATACATCGGCATGGTGGTTCCGTATGGGCGGAATCCGAGGTGGATGCTGGTGCAACTTTTTATTTCCAACTGCCTTAGAGACTGTTAACGCTAATCCAATCGGCCCTGGTGGGATCAGTGTTAACAGGCCCTAAGGTTGGTTACAGCTCCCAGGGAGCAGACTGATTGCATAACCTGAAACGACTTAACCTGGGGTGGTGGCTGT
>JAHRHW010000424.1 GCA_019100305.1 Candidatus Thiodiazotropha taylori
CAGGGAGCAGACTGATTGCATAACCTGAAACGACTTAACCTGGGGTGGTGGCTGTTATGGCTATACCTGCTGATCGTGCCTGGTCAAGTGGCCGGGGATGATGGGTTGCGTTTCTATTACTTCAATCCCGATTCACCACAAAACAATCTTGGCCGCCTGAAGAGCGATATGGAGTCGCTGCTGGAAGGTTTCGATCTGGCCATCGAGTTTCAACCGTTCGCGCACTTAACCGATTTTGACGTCCGGGTGCGGAGTGATCGCCCGGCTTTTGTATTTGCCCCTCACTGGTATCTGAAACGTAATGCAGATGAGATTCGCTTTAATCCCCTGTTGCAATCCGTTCATCAGCAGCAAAACAGCTATCGTAAATTGTTGGTCGCCAGGCTTGGTCGCGATGAAGAGATCAACAGGCCTGAACGACTGACCCTGGCCATGACCAGTCTTGGTCCGGGTTCAAAGCAGTTACTGGCAAATATGCTCAACTCCGATAGCTTCGTGGCACTGGATAAGCTGAGTATTGTTGAAGTGCCTAAAGACGCCGATGCGATTTTTGCGGCGGCATTGGGACAGGTTGATGTGGCCCTGGTCTCCCAGGCCAACATGAAGCTGTTTCGGAAGATCAATCCGAGACTGATTGATTCTCTCAAAGTCATCAGTGAATCGACGCCGATTGATATGCCTGTGCTGGGCTATATCGATGGGGTTGTGACTAAGGAACAGGCGGCTGCGCTCAAAGAATTCATGTTTTCCTCTCAAAACAGTACTGTCATGCAAACACTTCAGATTGAAGGGTGGAGCAGTCATGAAAGATAGATATCTGCTGATTTTTATCTTGCTGCTGTTCACCCAGCCAGTTTGGTCGGCCCAACAGACGATAGCCGTACTGTTGTCGGATTCGGAGGCTGTTTACCAACAACCTCTGGATGAGTTCAGGGCGAAAGTGAAACGTCCGATCGAGGTCTTCAATCTGCAGGGGGACATCCAGCAGGCACCGCAGGTGTTGGGCCAAGTGATGTCGTCAAATCCTTCACTGATCGTTGCGTTTGGCGCCAAGGCAGCCTACTTTGCCAAAGCCGCGACACAGAACAGCCAGCAGGTGCCGGTGCTTTTTGCCATGGTGCTGAACTGGCAGCGCTATCGCCTGTTGGAGGGGCAGGAGAATCTGGCCGGTATCAACGCCGAGGTTTCACCCGGTACCCAGTTGCTCTCCATGAATCTGCTGTTTCCGGAGGTTGGCCGATTAGGGGTGATCTACAGCAAGTCACACAGCGAGATGAGTGTCGAGGAAGCGAAGAGCGCCGCAGAACTGGTGGGTATCGAGATCAATGCCAGGTCGATTGAACGGGCAAAAGAGCTGAAGCAGGCCTATCGCAGGCTGGTTGGTGAGGTGGATGCGATCTGGTTGCCGACAGATCCGGTGCTCTATACCCTGGAAAACATCCACTGGCTGAAGCGGCAGTGTGTCAAGGACCGGCTGATCTGTATCGGTCAGTCGGACAATGTGGTCAAACTTGGATTGTTGTTGGCTGTTAACCCGGATATCCCGAGTATTGGTGGACAGGCGGCCTCACTGGCGACACAGATTCTCTCGCTGGGTGTCAAGCCGACACAGATCGGTGTGCAGGATCCGTTGGGTACCCGTCTGACACTGAATGCCAAAACAGCCAGTAAGATCGGTGTCAAGCTGGCGGAAGATGTCCTTCATCTGGCCGATGAAGTGATTGAGTGATCTTTCTATCAGCCCGGCATATTCTGACGCCGGTTTGAGAGCGGCAGATCAGCGGCGAAAGTCGGCGATTGGATGGACGCTGACTTCGCCATCCTGTTCCAGCGTGCCGATCTGGTCACCGGTCGGATTGGTTACCACAATGGTGATATCCTGAAACAGGGGGCGTCGGATGAATTTCACCCGCCAGCCAAAACTTTCAATTCTCTGTAGCGTGTTCTGTTGCCACTGATTGAGGAGTTCCACGAAGTTGTCCGGAACCGGTGGTATGCCTGTGCGTTTTTCCCTGGTCATGCGATCTACTCCCTCAGTCTGTGATGGTTAAAGCTTCCTGTTGACACTCCGATGTCCTTAAGTTCATTTTAATTGTTTTCCGATTTGATGTACAAAGCTAATGGGCATCCCGGTTGACAGGGAGCCGGCTCTGGGCGCAGTCTTGGGCCCTGGACGCTCTACAGAGCGTCAGGATCACAATCGATAAAACAAAATCAAGATATTGACAGATATGCCAAAATTCAGTGCACTCACATGGCTGGTTATCATCGTTGCGCAGATCACCTATGGCCTGATGGTCTACGCAATCACCCGAAGCTACTATGAACAGAAACCGGTGGTTGCTGTGACACCCGCACCTTCCGCGCCGGTTGCCCCCCATCCGATGCCCAGTCCCGGTTCCAGTCCCAGTCAGGCCGCTTTGAATCCTGGAATGGGCTATACCCCTACGATCGAGGATCTCAAGGAGGAGGATCCAAAGCTGATCGCCAGGCTGGCGGACAGCTATTTCGCACAGAAAAACTACCCCCAGGCGATTGAGCTCTACGAGCGCGCATTGACCATCGATCCAAAGGATGTGGAAACCTATAACGATCTTGGCCTGGCGCTGTTCTATACCGGCCAGAATGCACAGGCGGTCGATATCCTGTTGGCAGGCATTCAGCAGGATGGTGAGTTTCAACGTATCCGCTTGTCATTGGGATTCATCCTGGCGCAGATCGGCGATAAAGAGGGGGCTGCGGCAGCCTTCAATAAAGCCATCGAACTGGGTGCGGAGAACAGTGTCGGCAGAGAGGCGAAACGCATGTTGGGTGAGCTGTAACTTTACCTCGTTCAACAGCGCTGGGATCGGTATCAGGATAGAACTCATAAAATTGCATAGATAACGGATCCTGGAGGTAGCTATGGCTCAGCAGATCGACTTCTCCGGAGAGTCGGTATTGGTGGTTGGCGGAACCAGCGGCATCAACCTGGGTATCGCTGAAGCCTTTGCTGCGAATGGGGCGAGGGTGGCGGTTGTCGGCCGTTCCAGAGAGCGGATGGAGCGTGCTCTGTCGCGTCTTTCAGCATCTGGGGGGGAAGCCATTGGTCGCTGTGCCGATGTGCGGGATCTGTCGGCTGTGGAGCAGGTAATCGGCGAAATCAGCGATCACTTCGGTGGTATCGATGTGCTGGTCTCCGGAGCAGCCGGTAACTTTCCGGCCAGCGCGCTGGATATGTCCCCGGCGGGTTTCTCCGCTGTGGTCGATATCGATCTGTTGGGTA
>JAHRHW010000425.1 GCA_019100305.1 Candidatus Thiodiazotropha taylori
CATAAAAAAAAGGGTGCTCGATCGAGCACCCTTTTTTTTATGGCGGAGAGGCAGGGATTCGAACCCTGGGAGGGCTACTAACCCTCAACGGTTTTCAAGACCGCCGCATTCAACCGCTCTGCCACCTCTCCTGAAGGAGCGCTAGGATACAGAAGCATCCTTGAAATTGCTAGTGTTATCCCCACGTATATATGTATTGACCTTTTATGCCGGCACGGTATGCTGTGCTGAACATTTCATGGCACTCACTGTCAGATACAAAGAGTTTGATTTTTGGGAATAAATCAGGAGATTACACCAAAATGAATCGTCTAGATTTCACCGCAACACAATCGATTGAGTCCGCTCTCTCGACTAATAAGCTAATAAAAAACACTTATATGTTGCTGTCCGCCACTCTGATCTGGAGTGCGCTGATGGCTGTCGTGTCCATGGCCATTGCGCCTCCGCCAATGATCTCCCTGGGAACCTCCCTCGGTGCCTTGGTGGTGCTCTGGTTTGTACTGCCTCGCTATGCCAACTCCGCAGCAGGTCTGTGGGTGGTGTTCGGCGTCACCGGCCTTTTGGGTTTTGGCCTTGGCCCAACACTGAACTACTATGTCGCTCTCTCTAACGGTGGTCAGATCGTAGCCACTGCATTTGGCGGCACCGGCATCATATTCCTTGCTCTGTCTGGATATGCCCTCTCCACCAAGCGGGATTTCAGCTTCATGGGTGGCTTTATCTTTGCCGGCATGATTGTAGTAATGCTCGCCTCACTCGCCGGTCTGTTCCTGGATATGCCTGGCCTGCATCTGGCCATCTCTGCGGCCGTGATCCTGCTGATGTCTGGATACATCCTGTTTGAAACCAGTCAGATGGTGAATGGCGCTCAGACCAACTACATCATGGCTACGATCAGTCTCTATCTGGCCATTCTCAACATCTTCACCAGCCTGCTGCATCTGCTTGGCGCACTGGGCGGGGATGATTAATCAACGCATTTGATGTGATGAGAGAACCCCGGCTATGCCGGGGTTTTTTATAGCACAGGTAAAACGATGGATTGGGTGAAAATATTCTCTGCCATCCTCATCGTGGGATGGATCATCTTCCTCTGGCCCCGGGCCAAACACTGGATGAAGAACAGCCCCAAGGCGAAAGAGGGAGATTGGATGGCTGTTATTCTGCCACTGGCCGCTGTTGTGGGCTTCGTGGCCTTACTGATCATGATGGTCTAGCCACCCATTCTTTAAATCTTCTCAATTCCACCCATATAAGGTTTCAGGACTTCCGGAATCTCGATCGATCCGTCAGCCTGCTGGTAGTTCTCCATTACTGCTACCAAGGTACGACCAACCGCCAGTCCCGATCCGTTCAGGGTGTGGACCAGCTCCGGCTTGCCGGTCTCCGGGTTTCGCCAGCGGGCCTGCAGTCTTCTTGCCTGAAAATCGACGAAGTTGGAGCAGGATGAGATCTCCCGGTATTGACTCTGACCGGGAAGCCAGACCTCCAGGTCATAGGTCTTGGTGGATGAAAATCCGATATCCCCGGTGCACAGGGTGACGACCCGGTAAGGCAGTTTCAGTTTCTGCAGGATCGTCTCAGCGTGCCCGGTCAACTCCTCCAGTGCCTGAAAGGATTCACTTGCCCTTACCGCCTGCACCAGCTCGACCTTTTCAAACTGATGTTGGCGAATCATGCCTCGTGTGTCTTTGCCATAGGAACCCGCCTCGGAGCGGAAACAGGGTGTGTGGGCAACCCATTTTCTCGGCATATACTCCGCATCGATGATCTGATCCCGGACCAGGTTGGTGACTGGTACCTCTGCGGTTGGAATCAGGTAGTACTCGGACTCACCACAGAGTTTGAACAGATCTTCCTCGAATTTCGGCAGCTGACCGGTACCCTGCAGACTGTCGCTGTTGACCATGTAGGGAACATAGGCCTCGGTGTAGCCATGCTCGGTGGTGTGGGTGTCGAGCATGAACTGAATCAGGGCGCGATGCAGTCGGGCCAGAGGGCCGGCCATCACCGCAAAGCGGGAACCGGTGATCCGTGCCGCTGCCTCGAAATCGAGCAGCCCGCTGGCATCACCCAGGTCCACATGATCCTTGGGCTCGAAATCGAACTCACGGGGCTCGCCCCAACGCCGTTCTTCACGATTGTCCGCTTCATCCCGACCATCAGGTACCGATTCATGGGGAATATTGGGAATCCCCAGGGTGATCTCGGAGAGTTCGAACTGCACGCTGTTCAGATCCTCCTGCAGAGCTTTCAGCCGGTCTCCCAGTTCGGCAACCTCAGCCAGCAAGGGTTGAATATCCTCTCCGGCCGCTTTCGCCTTGCCAATCGATTTTGATCGACTGTTACGTTCGTTCTGTAACTCCTGGGATTCAACCTGCAACCCCTTGCGCCGCTCCTCCAGCTGAGCAATGAGCTGAGTATCCAACTCATAACCGCGGCGACCCAGCTTTGCAGCCACCTCTTCCAGATTGTTTCTTATCAGTCGTGGATCCAACATCGATTATTCACCCATATTAACCTGGGCAGGCCAGCTCACCACGTAGCCCGGCTCAACCCATTGATTCAAATCTTGTAAAACCTTTTCCACCCGATCAGGGGCATCAAAGAACTCGATTACCAGCGGCAGGTCCATGGAGATGTCCAACAAGGACGCCTCGTGGGCCCTGCCGGAACGGCCAAAGCCTGCAATGCCGCGAAAAGCAGTGACTCCCCTCACCTGCTCTTCATTGTGCAGAAAGTCGAGCAGCTTTCTCAGTTGATGATCACCCTCGGTGATATAGACCCGTACCATGATAACTTCGGCCTGTTTCATAGTTGTCTCCCGAGTACCAGGCCCAGCCAGCAGGCCAATAAGCAGGCAACCACACTGAGCAGAACATTCAAGCCTGCTTTGAGGACCTCGGCCTGCTCCAGCAAGTTCAAAGTCTCCATAGAGAATGTGGAGAAGGTGGTAAAAGCCCCCAGAAAGCCGATCAACAATCCGGCCCGCAATTCAGCCGAGACCGCCATGCGCTCAATAAACAGCACATAGAGGAATCCCATCACCAGGGAACCCAAAACATTGACCACCAGGGTGCCGTAGGGAAATCCCCGCCCCAAAACCCCATAGACGCCACTGGATACCCAAAAGCGGAACAGAGCTCCGGCGGCACCACCGCTGGCAATAACGAGTAGTTGATACAATCCGGAATCCTAGGGCCTGTTAACACGAATCCAATACGCCCTGCTGGGTCTGTTTTTGTGTC
>JAHRHW010000052.1 GCA_019100305.1 Candidatus Thiodiazotropha taylori
GCAGGATGGTCGCATTGATCAATCTCGAAATTCAGTTGTGTGGCGATGAAAGCTTTTCAGTTCACGAGGCTCTTTAACGCCGCAGGAGTGGGCCAATAGACCGACCTCATAGCTCATGTTTTTCACATAATTGGTAACCCGCAGTGCCTTCTCTGTGGTAACCAGGCCTCGCTGCAGTTTCTTGTTATGGGTGGTGATGCCGGTGGGGCAGGTGTTTTTATTACACTGCAGAGCCTGTATACAACCCAAAGCGAACATGAAACCCCGGGCTGAAACCACAAAGTCAGCACCAATCGACAGTGCCCAGGCAACCCCGGCCGGTGTGATCAGTTTTCCTGAACAGATCACTTTTATACGGCTTCTGAGGCCATACTCACAGAGCATATCGACCACCATCGGCAAACTTTCGTGTAGGGTCAATCCCACATAATCCATCAGTGCCATCGGTGCGGCGCCTGTACCGCCATCCGCACCGTCAATGGTGATGAAATCGGGAGCACAGTCATCGCCCCGTTGGATGATTCGCTCACATAGGGTTTCCAGCCAACCGTAGGCGCCAACCACCGTTTTGAAACCAACCGGTTTTCCAGTTACGCGTCGAATGCGTTGGATCATGTCCAATAGATCATCCGGGTTGTTGATATCCGGATGACGGTTTGGGCTGATCGCGTCTGTGCCTGGCTTGATGCCGCGGATTTCAGCGATCTCCAAGGTGACTTTTGCGGCTGGAAGAATACCTCCCTTGCCCGGTTTTGCACCTTGGCTGAGTTTGATTTCAAACATTCGGACGGCTTGATGAGCCGCGACCTGCCGAAGCTTCTCATCTGAAAGTTCGCCATCTTCATCCCTGACGCCGAACTTCGCTGTACCGATCTGAAACACCAGGTCGGCGCCACCTTCCAGATGGTAGGGGGAGAGGCCGCCTTCACCTGTATTCATCCAACAGCCTGCCGCCTTGGCACCCATGGAAAGGGCTCTCACCGCAGGTATCGACAGGGCCCCGTAACTCATCCCGGATATATTGATTAAAGAGTTGGTTTCATAGGGTGTGTTGCAGTTTGGCCCTATGATGACCTTTTGGGTTGGTACAGCATCCTCACCAAGGGTTGGATAGGGACAGTTTACAAACAGAATTGAACCGGAGTGGCGCAGATCCCGAGTCGAGCCAAAACCGATGGTGTTGTTGACATCCTTGGCCGCCCGGTAGACCCAGGATCGGTCGGCCCGGTTGAAGGGGAGTTCCTCCCTGTCCATGGCGAAGAAATATTGCCGGAAAAACTCCCCCAGGTGTTCGAAGAAGTAACGGAATCGTCCGATTACCGGATAGTTTCGCCGAATGGTCTGACGGGTTTGTGTCACATCGATCACATAGATCACCGCAACAACCAAGACCGCTATACCAATCAGGAAAATGAAGATTACTGTCAGAATTTCAATAAAACCAAAAAACCAGCTTTCTGCGAGTGTCGTCATCATCGTTGTTTTATCCTCCTGGTATAGGTTACGGCGGATCGACCTGGTTGGATGTAGTCAATCGACACAATTTATCGCTTATCTTCTGGATGATGGTCGAGATTGAAAAAACCTGTGTCACTTTTTTATAACTTTTCCTAAGTTTATTAGGTGCCCAAGAATAGAAAGGATGGAGTTGTCATGGCTTTTACGGTTGGTGATCACTGGGGTTAGCACTGATAGGGTAATTCCTAGCTTGTTGGCATGTTTTGAAAGTGATTTATTGAGCAACAGTTGTCGCCTGGTACGTAATAAGGAGTGTTCCAATGACATTTTTCTCGCCAACAAACGCAATGAATGCAGCTGGGCTCTGTTCCCTGTTGAGCAAAGCCGCCAATCAGCAGTTCTGTTTACCCTCTCTATTCAAAATTCGCTGTATGTTTCAGCCTCAAGGGCAAGCAATGAACTCCATCGTGGCGGGCGGTTGCGTCAGACCCGACTTGCAGATGAACATTCCAGGTCGACCAGCCCAGTGTCCGCCAGAACCAGCCTGCCCCGAGGAGCCTCAATGTCCTGTTGAGCAGGAGTGGAGGGTTTGTCAGCAGGAGAATGGTCGGGCGATCATCGATCTTGGTGATCAATACGAACTCGAGCTGAATGAAAGCAAGTCGCAAGTGATCATTCGCAACAAAGAGAATGGTGAGGAGACCAACATCTGGGGTGATCCCCATGTGGACTGGAACGGGGATGGAAAAACCGATGTGGATTTCTGGGGTAAGACCACTTTCCAGCTGGAAGACGGCACCAAGATCACCATCGATACCGAAAAATGGAAAGGCAATGAGAACATGTACGTTGCCAACGAGTTGACCATCACCAAAGGGGATAAGGTGATACAGGTTACCGGTTTGAGTCAGAATGAGATTGGGGATATGCAGATCAACCAGAGTGACAGGGGAGGTCAGCTGATGGATCTGTTGGTGACTGACGGATTCGTGGTGACGGAGAATGGCTGTGGTGAGGGTTGGATCAATCCGCAGACCGGGGAGATGGCCACGCAAGAGGATTTCAATGTGACCAAACCTGGGGTGGATAAACCCTATGAGTTTTGTCAGGATTTCGGCCGCGCTTTGGGACTGTTCCTGGTTACAGGCCTGATGGACTGGAGCTGGAACAAGTGAGGCTTGCCTGGCTGGCTGCCACGGCTCAGCCAGCCAGCCTTGAGGTGTTGGATGTGGCCGTTACCATTCGATAGCGTATCAGAATAACTGCAAATGGTCGCTAATCGCCGCGAAACTACGGAATAGAGGTTGTGATGTGGGTATTATTCGCGGCTGTTTGCGGTGATTAGTGACCATTTGCGGTTAATTTTCGAAAATTAATTACCATTCTATCCAGAAAGCACCATTGATTTGGCGCTGAGTCCTGAATGGCGTCTGTTGAGGCTTTCTGCAACATCCCAGGTAGTGTAGAATCTCCGCTTTTTCCCGGCCGGTGTTGCAATGCAAGATATCAATCCCATCAACCATCTGATCGATGACCTGAAGAGAAGGGCGGCATCCCTCAGGGGGTATCTTTGACTATGATGCCAAGCAGGAGCGTCTCACAGAAGTCCTGAGAGAGCTGGAAAACCCCGAAATCTGGAATGATCCGGAAAGGGCCCAGGCACTCGGGCGTGAACGCTCGACGCTTGAAAACGTGGTGTTGACCCTGGACGAGCTGGACCAGGGGCTGGGCGATGCCTCGGAGCTGCTGGAAATGGCGGTGGAAGAGGGTGATGAAACCGCTGTCTCCTCAATCGAGAGCGATCTCTCAGACTACGAAAAACAGGTCTCAGGTCTGGAATTCCAACGCATGTTCTCCGGCGAGACCGATGGCTGTAACGCCTTTCTCGATATTCAGGCCGGTTCTGGGGGGACTGAGGCTCAGGACTGGGCGGAGATGCTGCTGCGCATGTATCTGCGCTGGGGAGAGCATCGCGGTTTCAAGACCGAACTGATCGAGGTCTCTGCCGGTGAGGTCGCCGGAATAAAAAGTGCCACTATACGTTTCGAAGGTGAGTATGTTTTCGGTTGGCTGCGTACCGAGATCGGGGTTCACCGTTTGGTAAGAAAGTCTCCCTTCGATTCCGGCAATCGGCGCCATACCTCCTTTGCTGCGGTATTCGTTTCGCCGGAGATCGATGACTCCATCGAAGTCGATATCAATCCGGCCGATCTGAGGATCGATGTCTATCGGGCCAGTGGTGCGGGCGGACAGCATGTAAACCGGACGGAATCTGCGGTACGTATCACCCACAATCCCACCGGCATTGTGGTGCAGTGTCAGAACGACCGCTCCCAGCATAAGAATAAAGCAACGGCAATGAAGCAGTTGAAAGCCAAACTCTACGAGCTCGAGATCCAGAAGCGCAGCGCTTCGCAACAGGAACTCGAGGAGACCAAATCCGATATCGGATGGGGCAGCCAGATCCGCAGTTATGTCCTGGATGCTTCCCGTATCAAGGATCTGCGAACCGGTGTTGAGACCGGCAATACCCAGGCAGTGCTCGATGGCGGACTCGATATGTTTATCGAAGCAAGCTTGAAAAGCGGTTTGTGACAAAACCCCAGCCAAGATCAGTAAGCCAAGTATTAAAGAAGTTAGACCAAACTGAGTTGAAAGATTATGAATGATCAGACACAGGACGAAAACAAACTCATCGCCCAGCGTCGTGAAAAACTGCAACAGATGCGGGACAACGGCAACGCCTTTCCCAATGACTTCCGGCGCAACAGCATGGCCGGTGAGTTACATGCAGAATATGATGCGAAAAGCGATGAAGAGCTGGAGTCCCTCTCACTGAGAGTCAGTCTGGCAGGGCGGATGATGAGCCGCCGGGTGATGGGAAAAGCCAGTTTTGCCCATCTGCAGGACATGTCCGGTCGCATGCAGCTGTTTGTTCAACGGGACAGCCTGGAAGAGGGGTTTTACAACCAGCAGTTTAAAAAATGGGACATCGGCGACATCATTGGTGCAGAAGGCGTGCTATTCAAGACCAAGACCGGGGAGCTCTCGGTAAAGGTCGATAGCTTGAAGTTACTTACCAAGGCGCTGCGCCCGCTGCCTGAAAAATTTCACGGCCTGTCGGATCAGGAGCTGCGCTATCGTCAGCGCTATGTGGATCTGATCATGAATGAGGCCTCCCGGGAGACCTTTCGCCAGCGCACCCGGATTGTGCAGTTCATCCGCAGTTATCTCGATGGACGGGGCTTCATGGAAGTTGAGACGCCGATGATGCAGGTGATTCCCGGGGGCGCCACGGCCCGGCCCTTTGCCACCCGGCACAATGCGTTGGATATGGATATGTTTCTGCGTATCGCACCGGAGCTTTATCTGAAACGCCTGGTTGTGGGCGGCTTTGAGCGGGTCTATGAGATCAACCGAAACTTCCGCAATGAAGGGCTCTCCACCCGGCATAATCCCGAGTTCACCATGCTGGAGTTCTATGAAGCCTATGCCGACTTCCACGATCTGATGGATCTGACTGAAGCCATGTTACGGGATCTCTGCCAGCATGTGCTGGGCACCCAGCAGGTCAGCTATCAGGGTGACAGTTACGATTTCGCCGCACCCTTCCAGCGCATGACGGTGAAAGAGTCGATCCTCCATTTCAATCCCGATATTACCGAACAACAGATCGATTCTCTGGAACAGGCGACCGCCATCGCGGAGAGGTTGCAGATTCCCATCAAACCAAGCTATGGCTTGGGAAAAGTACAGATCGAGATTTTTGAAAAAACAGTGGAAGATCGTCTGATGAACCCAACCTTCATCACGGCCTATCCGACTGAGGTTTCACCGCTGGCAAGGCGTAATGACAACGATCCATTCGTTACCGACCGTTTCGAATTCTTTGTCGGTGGGCGTGAAATCGCCAATGGCTTTTCCGAGTTGAACGATGCGGAGGATCAGGCCGAGCGCTTTCGTAAACAGGTAGCCGAAAAAGAGGCTGGTGATGATGAGGCCATGCACTATGACGATGACTATGTGCGGGCGCTGGAACACGGTATGCCACCTACGGCCGGGGAGGGTATCGGCATCGACCGGCTGGTGATGCTGTTGACCGATTCGCCTTCCATCAGGGATGTGCTGCTGTTCCCCCATATGCGGCCTGAATAGGATCTGCTACCGCAGACAGGGTGGCAGATTGATCATTCAGTGGTTGTCTGGCTTGAGGCTGGTGGTCGGTTAGTGCCCATATAGAAGCAAGCCTTCGGCATGCTCCAAGTGGTGTGGTGTACCGGCAAGCACCAGTACATCACCCTCCTTCAGGCGAGTTTCAGGTCCCGGTGCCTCGCCCCGGATGCCACCGCGACGTACGGCAGTGACGCTCACCTCCCAGTCCCACAGGTGCAGGTCTTCGATGGTGTGACCCACGGCAAAAGCCCGTTCGGGCAGGGTTACCGTATGCAGGCGTTCCTGGAATCCCTCATCATGTTCGATATCGAGCGCCTCCTGGCCATGATAGAAATCCCTGAGCAATTTGTAGTGATTCTCGCGGATCTCACGCATGATCTTGAGAATCCGGGAGCCGGGGACCTTGAGCAGCAGAAGTAACTGACCACCCATCATCAGGCTCGCTTCCACCGCTTCCGGCATAACTTCGGTCGCTCCAGCCAGCTCCAGGGTTTCCATATGGGTGTCATCCCGGGTGCGCACCAGCACCTGGATATCCGGATAGTTGGATTTCAGATGGTGGAGGATCTTCAGTGCGGTGGTGTGCTCTTCAAAAGTGATAACAACCACAGCGGCTCTATCGATACCGGCTGCCTGGATGATCTCCTGTCGGCTGGCATCACCGAAGTGTACCGGTTCACCCGCTTCATGCGCCTCCTGCACAACGGTCGGATCCAGGTCCAGGGCAACATAAGGAAACCCCTCGTTTTGCAGTAACCGCCCCAGGTTTTGTCCGATACGACCGTAGCCGCAGATGATCACATGCTGTTCGAGATGCTCTGCCTCATGCACCAGCTCATCAAGGGGTCTCTGATTTGCTGCGGAACTGCGCAGTGAGCAGAACAGCTGGGCCAGGCGGCCGTTATAACGAATCAGAAAGGGGGATATCACCATACTGATGATGATCGCCGCAAACAGTATCTGGCTTGTCTCGGAAGGAAGCAGTGACGACTCGAGGCTCAAATCGAGCAGCACAAAGCCGAACTCGCCACCCTGGGCGAGCAGCAGACCGGAGCGGAAGCTCGCCTCAATCGGACGTTTGCTGAGATATCCAATAAGAAAGATGATGCCGGCTTTGAAGGCGATCAGCACAATCGCTGCGAGGGTGACCCAGTGGAGTATCGGTAGCAGTGAACTGAGGTCCACCCGCATGCCCACGGTGATGAAAAAGAGTCCGAGCAGCACATCCTGAAAAGGCCGGATGTCCGCCTCGATCTGGTGGCGATACTCGGTTTCACCCAGCATCATACCGGCAAGAAAGGCGCCCAGAGCAAGCGAGAGCCCCGCTTCATGGGTCAGCCACGCAGCAGCCAGCGAGACCAGCAGTACGGTCATGGTAAACAGCTCGGCAGATCGGGCGCGGGCTATCTCGTGAAACAGCGGCCGCAGGATCCAGTGGCCGAAGGCCATGATGACGGCAAATACCGCGGCCGCCTTGACCAGCGCCCAGACCAGCGGCATCAGCATGCCGCCAGAGCCGCCTGCCGAGAGCAGGGGGATGATAACCAGCATCGGGATCACCGCCAGATCCTGGAACAGCAGGATACTGATCCCTAAACGTCCATGATCCGTATTCAATTCAACCTGTTCAGAGAGTTGTTTGGTGACAATGGCTGTGGAGGAGAGTGCCAGAACCGCTCCGGTGATCAACGCGGCCGAGCTCTCCAATCCAAACAACCAGGCAATCAACGCGGCGATGATGCCGGTTAACAGAACCTGGGTCCCACCCAGGCCGAAAACAGCCCCTTTCATGGCCATCATCTGTGGAAGGGAAAACTCAAGACCGATGGTGAAGAGTAGAAAAACAACCCCGAATTCAGCCAAAAACCTTGTGTCTTCGTTGGAAGCGATCAGTCCTCCACCGAAGGGGCCTACCAGGATACCGACAATCAGGTAACCGAGTATGGGGGGTAGATGCATGCGTCGGAACAGGGTAACCGTCAACACCGAGACAGCAAGCAACAGGAGAATGATCTGAAGGGTATGGATGTTCATTGGCGCTTTTTTTGGACTTCTTGAGAGCGCCAGTTTGCGCAAATCGGTTGAAGAAATCCATTCAGCGTGAGTACGGAAATATCAGCCGGCAGGCCAAATTGTTCAATTTCAGGTCATCAAGTTGCTCATCGATCAGAGTTTGGTTTGCCGTGAGTGGTTGTCTCCTGTCAAGCGCTACAGGTCTGGATGAGGGCTGGCTCGAAGTCCCTAAGATTCTGATTTCTGTTAGAGACAGACCATTGTCAGCAAACAATTTTACTGTCGGGTCAATATTTCATGGGGTAATAAACACTTAAGTGTTAAAATCAACGGATTTGAAGCAAAAGAATGAAATATCGTGGCAAAAAGATCTAGAAAAGGCGCTACTCATAAGGATCCGTACCGGGATCGCGAATCACGTAAGTACGAGAATCCCATCCCCAGTCGGGAGTTCATCATGGAGACCCTTGAGGAAGAGGGGATTCCAATGAATCGCCAGGCACTGGCGGATAGACTGAAGATTGAGTCGGAGGAGCAGTTAGAGGCACTGCGACGCCGTTTGCGGGCCATGGAGAGAGACGGCCAGTTACTCTGCAACCGCAATGATAATTACTGTCTGGTCAATAAACGGGATCTGATCGTCGGCCGGGTAATCGGTCATGCGGATGGTTTCGGTTTTCTTCGTCCGGATGACGGGGGTGACGATCTCTATCTCTCCTATAAGGAGATGAGACCGGTGTTCCATGACGACCGGGCGGTGGTTCGTGTTACCGGACTGGATCGCAGGAACCGGCTGGAGGCTGCCGTGGTCGAGGTGCTGGAACGGAATACCAGCCGAGTGGCGGGAAGACTCTATATGGAGAGCGGTGTCGGCTTCGTGGTACCCGATTCCAAACGCCTGAGCAAGGATATCATCATACCCTCCAGTGAGATCAACCAGGCTGAGCAGGGGCAGATGGTGGTCGCGGAGATTCTGGACCAACCGACCAAACGCACACCCCCCATCGGCCGTATCCAGGAGGTGCTGGGGGATCATATGGGGCCGGGTATGGAGACCGATATCGCAATCCGCACCCACAGCATCCCGGTTGACTGGCCGGACGAAGTCACTCAACAGATCAAATCCCTGACCACCGACGTCGCCGAGAAGGATAAGCAGGGCCGGGTCGATTTGAGAGCGCTGCCACTGGTCACCATCGATGGTGCGGATGCCAGGGATTTTGACGATGCAGTCTACTGCGAACAAAAACCCAAAGGTTGGCGGTTGCTGGTCTGTATCGCCGATGTCTCTCACTATGTGGAGCCTGCCAGCGCCCTCGATCAGGAGGGAAGAACCCGGGGTAACTCCGTCTATTTCCCGGACCGGGTGATTCCCATGTTGCCGGAGGTGCTGTCAAACGGCCTCTGTTCAATCAATCCGCAGGTAGACCGACTCTGCATGACCTGCGAACTCTATGTCAGCAAACAGGGCAAGATAACCCGTTCCAGATTCTTCACTGCAGTAATGCGTTCCCATGCCCGGCTGATCTATGACGACGTGGCTGCGATGCTGGATGGTGATGCGGAGCTGACCGCGCAACACGCGGAGCTGTTGCCCCACCTGCATAATCTCTATCAGCTCTATCAGGTGTTGCAGAAACAACGCGCCGAACGGGGCGCCATCGACTTTGATACGACAGAGACCCGGATCGAATTCAATGATCTCAAGCGGGTGGAGCGGATCGTTCCTGTGGTCAGAAATGTTGCTCACCGTATGATTGAGGAGTGCATGCTGGCGGCGAATGTGGCTGCAGCACGATTCCTTCTGCGTAATAAAGTACCGGCCCTCTATCGCATCCATGAAGGGCCGGCAGAAGAGAAGCTGACCGATTTGCGGGAGTTTCTTGCCGAGTTGGGTTTGAGTCTGCCAGGTGGTAATAAGCCGACTGCTGGAGACTATGCGATCCTGTTGGATCAGGTTCGCCAGAGACCCGATCGCCATCTGATCCAGACCGTACTGCTTCGTTCACTCTCCCAGGCGGTTTACAGCTCGGACAATGTGGGCCATTTCGGCCTCTCCTATCAGGCCTATACCCACTTCACATCACCAATACGCCGCTATCCTGATCTGATTGTTCATCGTGCTCTGAAACATGCCATCTCCAAACGCAAACCCGATGATTTCGAGTATCCGAAGTCTGAGTTGCAGAGTCTTGGCGAGCACTGCTCCAGTACCGAACGCCGGGCCGATGAGGCGACCCGAGATGCCCTCGACTGGCTGAAGTGCGAATATATGCAGGATAAGGTCGGGGAGACCTTCAGTGGCATCATCACCAGCGTCAACTCGTTCGGCGTTTTCGTTGAGCTTGAGGAGATCTATGTTGATGGTCTGGTGCATATCACAGCACTCG
Source organism: Candidatus Thiodiazotropha taylori (assembly GCA_019100305.1). Taxonomy (GTDB): domain Bacteria; phylum Pseudomonadota; class Gammaproteobacteria; order Chromatiales; family Chromatiaceae; genus Thiodiazotropha. The sequence goes on from JAHRHW010000052.1 coordinate 10,035, forward strand.
ATAACGACTACTACCACTATGACCCGGTAGGACACCGACTGACCGGGGAACGCACCGGTAAAGTGCTTCGCCTGGGGGATCCGCTGAGGATCATTGTGGCCAAGGTCAATCTGGATGATCGTAAGATCGATTTCGTACCGGCCAAGCCGGCATCGAACGAAGTCGAATCGCAACCTAGAACGAAGCGTCAAAAAACCAAACGGAAAAGCAAAAGCAGCAGCTCTGGGAAGCCCGATAGCAGTACGAAGAAAAGCAGCAAAAAGAAGCGCCGTAAAAGCAAATCCAATTAATGTCTGATCAACGATCCTGGATCCTGGGCCTGCATGCAGTAAAAGCAGCCCTGCAACAGAACAGGGCAGCTGAAGTGCTGCTGGTGGATGCTGCGCGTAATGATGGCCGAATCCGGGAGGTGATCTCCCTGGCTGAGGCGGTCGGTGTCAGCTGCCAGAGAATTGCCGGAAAGAAACTGGATGAGCAGGTCGAGGAGAGCCGCCATCAGGGGGTCGCGCTGCGCATCCGACAACAACAGGTACAGGATGAGCCCTATCTGAAGGCGCTGCTCAAGCGACTCGATGGTCCCCCACTGCTGTTGATACTCGATGGGGTCAAGGACCCGCACAATCTGGGTGCCTGTATGCGTACCGCAGATGGAGTCGGAGTGGACGCCATTGTAATACCTAAAGATCGCTCAGTCGGCTTGACTGCAACAGTGAGAAAAGTCGCGAGTGGCGCGGCCGAGACGGTGCCGTTGATTCAGGTGACCAACCTTGCACGTACCCTGAAATGGCTGAAGGATGAGGGTGTATGGTTGATCGGTACCGCCGGTGAGGCAGAGCAAACCTTGTATCAGGCCGACTTGAGTGGACCGCTCGCCCTGATCATGGGGGGAGAGGAGAAGGGGCTTCGCAGACTTACCCGGGAAAACTGCGATCTGTTGGTCAAGTTGCCAATGCAGGGAAGTGTGGAAAGCCTCAATGTTTCTGTGGCGGCGGGTGTGTCACTCTATGAAGCGCTCAGACAGCGCCAGTAAACGCTTGGATTCAAGTTCTGCATGTTGGAACGATTCAGTTCAATTGGAGATTTAATGTGATGAGAAAACTTTCCTGTCTCGCCTTGCTATCTGTTCTCTCCAGTGCTCAGGTGCAGGCAGATACACTGCTCGGATTTACTGCAGGCATAGAGCTTTGGAATGTAGACTCATCCGGTTCCATTTCTGATATCTCTGAATCGGATCTTCAGTTTTTCGACCTGGGAACCGAGGTCAAAGGAGTCGTTTCGATTGCCTTTGAACATCCGGTGCCGCTGGTACCAAACCTGAAAGTCAGGACCAATGATTTGAGTTCAGATGGGGATATGGTTCTAAGTGAGACATTCCGCTACGCAGGTATGACATTTTCAGCCGGTCGCAAGGTGGATGTCGAATTCGACATGCAAAGCACCGATTTCGTCTTCTATTATGAGCTGTTCGACAATGATCTTGTGTCATTCGATTTCGGACTGAATCTGAAATATCTGGATGGGGACATCCGGGTCGAGGATATCGTTACCAGTCAGGCCTCCCAGGATCGCTTCAAAGGCTATGTGCCGATGCTCTATGGCGCCGCACAGGTTGGTATTCCGGCGACACCCCTGTGGGTTTATGGTGATCTCAACATACTCAGTGTCGGGGATCACAAACTGCAGGACTACCAGCTCGGTCTGGCCTATAGCGTGATCGACAATCTGGCGGTTGATCTGCGTCTGAAAGGTGGCTACCGGAGCTTTTTACTCGAGTTGGATGATCTGGATGGGGTCTACACCGACTGGGATTTCGACGGTTTCTACCTGGGCCTGGAGGTCGATTTCTAAGCACTCAAGCTTAGCCCCGGCCGAAGATAATAGCCGCAAAAGCACGCCAATCACCGCAAAATGTTGCAATAACTACTATTTAGTTGCGTTTATTTGCGTGGTTTATCGGTGATTGGCGTGCATTTACGGCATATCGGCTTTAAGACCTGAACAACACTACAATGGGCAATCTTGCGGTTTTTCCTGCAAAAAGGTAGAATCCGCCGCTTTCTGATCCCCGATTGCCAAAGGCAGCCCCTCACAGGGGGGTGAATCGACTGTCGATCGGGCATCGCTCCTTGCCTTACTGCACATGCAGAAGGCTGCCTAAACCGTAAGGAGATACAATGAGGCACTATGAAGTTGTGTTCCTGGTTCATCCGGACCAGAGTGAACAAGTACCCGCTATGATCGAGCGTTACCGCTCGGGTATCGAAACCAAGGGTGGTTCCATCCACCGGCTTGAGGATTGGGGACGCCGTCAACTGGCCTATCCGATCAACAAGATCCACAAAGCACACTATGTTCTGATGAACATCGAGTGCGATCAGGAAGCGCTGGATGAGCTGGAAAGCGCCTTCCGTTTCAACGATGCCGTCATTCGCAATATGGTGATTCGCCGGGAAGAGGCGATTACCGAGCTCTCTCAGTTGGCCAAATCACAGGAAGCTGACGAACGCCCAGCGAGCCGTGGCAATGATGATGATGCACAGGACGATAGCGAGGATTCGGTTGTTGAAGAGACTGAATCGAGCGACGACTGAGCAGCAGAGATACAGAGAGGACATATAGATGGCACGTTTTTTTCGACGTAAGAAATATTGCCGCTTCACAGCGGAAGGCATCAACGAGATCGATTACAAAGATCTGAATCTCCTCAAGGCCTATGTCAGCGAGAGTGGCAAGATCGTACCCAGCCGTATTACCGGTACGAAAGCTAAGTATCAGCGTCAGCTGGCGACCGCGATCAAGCGCGCTCGTTATATTGCGCTGCTGCCATACACTGATCAGCACTAAAGGGAGTTCATACCTGCCGGGGTAGCGGAATGAAAGCAGTGGCATCCTTTGTGATGCGTGGGCCAGCGCGATCAGCCATGGTGGCAACGGTACTGGCCGTGCTCTCGATCATCATTCCATTTATCGGTGTGTTCAGCAGTGCCAGTGTTGCTCTGGTTACCCTGAGACTGGGTGGTCTGGCAACAGCCAAGGTTTTACTCCTTGCAACATTAGCCTGCGCTGTCCTGATGACACTGATATTTGGTAACCCGCTTGCGGCGCTGGGCTTTCTGCTGGTGTTATGGATACCGGTGGTGTTGCTCGGACTGTTGCTTCGGAATACCCGCTCTTTGGCTTTGACAACCCAGGCCGGATTGGTATTCGGCCTACTGGCGATACTGGTGCAATACATCAGTCTGGGGGATCCGGCCACTTTCTGGCGAGAGTACCTGGAGCCCATGAGTCAACGCTTCATTGAAGCCGGTCTGTTTGATCAGGCTCAAAGCGTTGTGGTTTTAGACCAGCTTTCCAGAATGATGTGTGGTCTGGTCTCAGTCGGTTTTCTGCTGCAGATGTTACTCAGCCTCTATGTGGCTCGTTGGTGGCAGGCGATACTCTACAACCCGGGCGGGTTTGCAGAAGAGTATCAGCAGATGCGACTGCACCGGTTTGTAGGCGTTGCAGGTGCTGCGGCACTGATGCTGGGACTGCTTCCGGAGCAGAGCTATCCGGCCATATTGGATTGTATGGGGGCAGTGGTTCTGGGGTTGTTGTTTCTGCAGGGCATGGCAGTGATCCATGGCCTGGTGAAACGGATGAAATCCGCCCAGCTCTGGTTGGTAGTGACCTACCTGATGCTGATTGTTTTTTTACCGCAGATGGTGCTGGTGATGATCAGCATTGGTCTGCTGGATATTTGGATCGATTTTCGAGCCCGCTTTAAATCGCAAAGCAGCGGGTAAGAAGTCGCGCGACAAGCCGCCGAAGGCAGCTTTGACGCAACTAAAGATTTGACCTAATAAGGGTGATTACAATGGAAATTATTCTATTGCAAAAAGTGGATAACCTGGGTGATCTGGGTGAAAAGGTAAACGTTAAGAGTGGTTACGGTCGTAACTTCCTGATTCCCACCGGTAAAGCCATTCCGGCTACCGAAGCGAATCTGAAGGTATTCGAGCAGCGTCGCGCTGAGCTTGAAAAAGAAGCTCAAGAGAAGTTGCAGGCTGCCGAGTCCCGCAAAGCCAAGCTGGACGGTATGGAACTCTCCATCACCTGTAAGGCGGGTGATGAAGGACGTCTGTTCGGTTCAGTCGGTACCTCGGATATTGCCAAGGCAGCAAGCGCTGCTGGCGAGTCGGTGGAGAAGAAAGAGGTCATGCTTCCGAATGGCCCCTTCCGTATTGCCGGTGAGTATGAAGTCGACCTGCATCTGCACGCAGATGTGGACGTCACCATCAAACTGACCATCGTCCCAGAGGCTTGATCGCCATTTACGGCGGTTGATCGTTACCCGCTATCGCGGGATACAGTTCTCGACGGCGCCTTTCAGGCGCCGTTTGAGGATATGTGATGATGACGGTTACCGCCAACGGCACGACAGTTTCGCTTTCGCCAAGGCTGATTGGTTTGCAGCTGACTTTTTGCAGTTGTTTCAACCCATTGGCCATACTACCTGTAATACACATCTCAGCTTACTGATTGGTCAGCGGCATTTCATTCCCCAACCAGGCCGCTTTGAGGCAAACTCCAGCCGAACGAAGGCTCTACTTCTCTTTCCTCGACTCCTTCAATACCGTATCCTTGTCTCTCCCTGCGGCCAATTTGGTTGAATCCAAAAACTAACCTGTTCCGATGTCTGAATCTGCCTATCCAGAAGAGCTTGCTGTCTATCCGGAAGTCGAACAGCGAGCGATCAAGGTACCGCCCCATTCAAGCCAGGCCGAGCAATCGGTTCTTGGGGGATTGCTGCTGGATAATGCCAGTTGGGACAAGGTTGCGGATCTGGTGGTCGATGGGGATTTCTACCGCAAAGAGCATCGTTTGATCTTCAGCGCCATCGCCGCACAGGCTGAGGATAATCAGCCTTTTGATGTGGTGACCCTGGCTGAGCATCTGGAACGTAGAGAGGATCTTGAGGATGCCGGTGGCTTGCCCTATCTGGTACGCCTCGCGGAAGAGACGCCGAGTGCGGCAAACATAAAATCCTATGCCGGAATCGTGCGTGAGTATTCGGTTATGCGCCAGCTGATCTCTGTTGGTACCGATATCTCCGACAGTGCTTTTCATCCCCAGGGACGTAAGGCTGAAGAGCTGCTTGATGTGGCCGAACGCAAGGTTTTTGAGATCGCCGAACAGACCAGTAAGGGGAAGGGTGGATTCACACCCATCAAATCCCTGCTGACCAAGGCGGTTGACCGGATTGAAACCCTGTTCCAACAGGATGAACCGATCACCGGTATCAGCACCGGGTTTTCCGACTTTGATCAGATGACCTCCGGTCTGCAGCATGCGGACCTGATTATTGTTGCCGGACGCCCCTCGATGGGTAAGACCACCTTTGCCATGAACATTGCCGAGAATGTGGCCATACAGGCGGGCAAGGCGGTAGCAGTCTACAGTATGGAGATGCCGGGTGACGCCCTGGCGATGCGTATGATGTCCTCCCTGGGGCGTATCGATCAGCTGCGGGTGCGCACCGGTAAGCTCGAGGATGAGGAGTGGCCGAGACTCTCATCGGCAGTCAGTATGCTGGCTGAAACCAGGCTCTATATCGACGATACTCCGGCCATGTCACCGACCGAGGTGCGTGCCAGAGCGCGTCGTTTGAAACGGGAACACGATGACCTCGGACTGATTGTGATCGACTATCTGCAGTTGATGCAGGCACCGGGAGAAGGGGAGAACCGGACCAATGAGATCTCCGCCATCTCCCGCTCCCTGAAGGCGTTGGCTAAGGAGTTGGATGTGCCGGTGATCGCTCTGTCTCAGCTCAATCGCAGCCTTGAGCAGAGAACC
>JAHRHW010000426.1 GCA_019100305.1 Candidatus Thiodiazotropha taylori
GTGCCAGTAGCCACGGTAGCAATCAATGGTGCAAAAAATGCCGCTATTCTGGCCGCACAGATGCTCGGCACAGGGGATTTGGAGATCCGCGAAAAGGTCCGGAGTTACAAGGCTGATCTGGAAGCGATGGTGATGGGTAAGGTGGAAGTGATGGAGAAGCAGCAGAGTTCTCGCTCCTGATAGACAGAGTTATCGGGCCGCGAATACGCGAAGGAGCGCGATAAGTCGCAAATAGAAGAGAGTTGCAGTCTGACACCTGATGGGTGCAGCAAGCATCGATAGAGACGATGTTTGCGAAGGATTCGCGGTGATTGGCGTCCATTTGCGGATAATGGCACTGGTTTCAGGGGTGCTTCAGACCCAGTCAGTTGAAAAATGCCTTGTCAGCAGTTGGCTAATGGGCAATCAACTTGAAAAGTTGGGGTTTCTCCCCAATCTATTGGGTATTCAGAACAGATTTTGGAGTAATACCCCATGCGAATGGATCGTTTGACCAGTAAGTTCCAGATGGCGCTGGCCGATGCCCAGAGCCTGGCTGTTGGCCAGGATCATCAGTTCATCGAGCCGCTGCATCTGATGAGTGCCATGCTCGACCAGGATGGCGGTACGGTTCGCCATCTGTTGGCTACCGTGGCCACCGCCACCGAACGCCTGTCCAGAGTTGAAGGTGCCGCTGGAGACCTGCATATCTCCAATGATCTGGGCCGCCTGCTCAATCAGACCGATAAGCTGGCGCAACAACGAAATGATCAATACATCTCCAGTGAGCTGTTTGTGCTTGCCGCCGTCGACGACAAGAGTGAGCTCGGGGATATGTTACGCAATGCCGGCGCCAGCAAGGAGGTGCTGGAACAGAGTATCGAGAAGATGCGTGGCGGTCAGAATGTGGATGACCCGAATGCGGAAGATCAGCGTCAGGCACTGGAAAAATATACCATCGATCTCACCGAGCGGGCCGAGCAGGGCAAGCTTGATCCGGTCATCGGTCGGGACGATGAGATTCGTCGCACCATTCAGGTACTGCAGCGCAGAACCAAGAATAACCCGGTACTGATCGGTGAGCCCGGTGTGGGTAAGACCGCAATTGTCGAAGGTCTGGCGCAACGTATCATCAACGGTGAAGTACCAGAGGGTTTGAAGACCAAACGCCTGCTCTCCCTCGATATGGGGGCATTGATCGCCGGGGCGAAATTCCGTGGTGAATTCGAAGAGCGGCTGAAAGCCGTGCTCAACGATTTGGCCAAGCAGGAGGGGCAGATCATCCTCTTCATCGATGAGCTGCACACCATGGTAGGCGCCGGTAAAGCGGAAGGTGCCATGGATGCGGGCAATATGCTGAAGCCGGCCCTGGCCCGCGGCGAGCTCCACTGTGTGGGCGCCACCACCCTGGATGAGTATCGACAGTACCTGGAGAAGGATGCAGCACTGGAGCGTCGCTTTCAGAAGGTATTGGTGGATGAGCCCAGTGTGGAGGATACCATCGCCATTCTGCGGGGGCTGAAAGAGCGTTATGAGGTCCACCATGGCGTGGATGTCACCGATCCGGCAATCGTTGCCGCAGCAACCCTCTCCCATCGCTACATCACCGATCGTCAATTGCCGGACAAAGCGATCGATCTGGTGGATGAGGCAGCCTCACAGATCCGCATGGAGATCGACTCCAAGCCGGAAGAGATGGATCGCCTGGAGCGTCGCCTGATTCAGTTGAAGATTGAACGTGAGGCGCTCAACAAGGAGTCTGACGAAGCCTCCAAGAAACGCCTGGCGGACCTTGAATCCCATATCGAACGGTTGGAGAGGGAGTTCTCCGATCTTGAGGAGATCTGGAAATCGGAGAAAGCGGCCCTGCAGGGTACCACTCATATCAAGGAGTCGCTTGAGAAGGCTCGACTGGAACTGGAGACCGCCCATCGCGCCGGAGATCTGGCGCGTATGTCCGAACTGCAGTATGGAAGGATTCCTGAGCTTGAGAAACAGCTTGATATGGCCACCCAGGCCGAGATGCAGGAGATGAAACTGCTGAGGAACAAGGTCTCCGAGGAGGAGATCGCCGATGTGGTCTCCAAATGGACAGGTATTCCGGTCTCCAAGATGCTTGAAGGCGAGCGGGACAAACTGCTGCGCATGGAAGAGGAGTTGGGCAAGCGGGTGATCGGCCAGGAGGAGGGGGTTAGAGCGGTCAGTGATGCGATTCGTCGCTCCAGGGCCGGGCTTGCCGATCCCAACCAGCCGAATGGTTCCTTTCTCTTCCTCGGCCCGACTGGTGTGGGTAAGACTGAGCTGTGTAAATCCCTGGCGGAGTTTCTGTTCGACACCGAAGAGGCGATGGTGCGTATCGATATGTCCGAGTTCATGGAGAAGCACTCCGTGGCCCGTTTGATCGGTGCGCCTCCCGGCTATGTCGGCTACGAAGAGGGTGGCTATCTGACCGAGGCGGTGCGTCGCAGGCCCTACTCGGTGATCCTGCTCGATGAGGTGGAGAAGGCCCACCCGGATGTCTTCAACGTGCTGTTACAGGTATTGGATGATGGTCGCTTGACCGATGGTCAGGGCCGTACGGTGGATTTCCGCAATACGGTGATCGTGATGACCTCGAATCTTGGCTCCCAGATCATTCAGGAGATGGCCACCGAAGAGCAATACGATGCCATGAAGGCTTCAGTGATGGAGACTGTACAGCAGAACTTCCGTCCAGAGTTCATCAACCGGGTCGATGAGATCGTTGTCTTTCATCCTCTGGGAGCGGAGCAGATCCGCGCCATTGCCAGTATCCAGGTGGAGTATCTGCGTCAGCGCTTGGCAGACCATGAGATGGTTCTGAGTGTTACCGATGCGGCGTTGGATCGCCTGGGGCAGGCCGGTTTCGATCCGGTATACGGTGCTCGACCCTTGAAGCGGGCGATACGTCAGCAGCTTGAGAATCCACTGGCACAGGAGATTCTCTCGGGTCGATTTGCGGCGGGGGATACGATTGAAGTGGATGTTTCAGGTGATGGATTGAGCTTTCGTAAAAGCCAGAAGATGAATGTTGCATGATTCAGGCATCAATAACCGTTAGCTGGTATTTACCTGCAAGTTGAATCCACCTGATCCCATGCCGATACGCAGCCGTATGGTATCGTGCTGTATTGATGAGGATGGGGCTTATTCAAGCCGTATTTGGTGGGGTATGACCCCACCCTTGTATCTCTCCCGATGAATTGTTTAGCTAGCAATTCATCACTCG
>JAHRHW010000427.1 GCA_019100305.1 Candidatus Thiodiazotropha taylori
GATTTCGATAGTTGTGTCTTCGTGGTCGATTATTTTAGCGATGACGACTTTGTCTATCGGATGACCGATATTTATCGTACCAGCAGAAGCCGTAATACCGGAATACAGGTAAGTGGCCGTGCCTACCATCCAGATCTGGGTTATGTGGAGTTCGAAACAGATTCTGACTTGAGGATCGATTTGAACTGTGAGAGCACGCACCCAAGTGTTGGTAGGGTCGTCTTTTCTGGCAGTAATAATTTACAAGATTCAATCGATTTTATCAGCTGTACGCAGTATGTCGTTTCAAATGGCTCGTCAAGCTATGTCATGAATTGGTAGTACACTATCAATGACTAATATTTTTCTTCATCATTGATTAATAAGGTCAATATGTTATCTACTACCAACTCTCAAAACGCTTCATTATTTGTTGATCTACCATCGATATCTATTTCGAGTGGTTCATTGGAGTTTTTAAAGTGGTTTGCCTTTTTGGCTATGATTGCTGATCATATCGATGTCTTTCTTTTCAATCGACAAGTACCCTACCTGTATGAGATAGGGCGCATGGCTATGCCTATTTTTTCGATGGTTCTTGCCTATAACTTAGCCCAATCAGCGATTTATAAGAACCCGGCTTACTTTAGGGTGGCTCGTCGTTTGTTATTCTATGGGCTTATTTCTATTCCTATCATTTATATCCTGCGACAAAATGTAGGACAGTCTGAAGCATTTCCGCTCAATATCCTATTTACATTACTTGTTGTGACTCTCTTCTGTCAATTGTGGGAAGGTGGAACGACTCGGGATTATACGGTAGCCATTCTGTTTCTTTTTGCCGGTGGTATCTTTGTGGAGTATTTCTGGCCTGGTCTCTTATTCGGTGTATCTGCCTGGGCCTATTTTCGATATAGGAACTGGTATTTCTTCCTGGGTGTTGGCATACCTGCTCTGGGATTGATTTGTTTATTAAACGGTAACCTGTGGGCGATCACGTCAATACCCATCATACTGGTTTTATCTAAAATACGAATAAAATTCCCACGGATTCGCCACATCTTCTATCTGCTTTATCCATTGCACCTTGGATTAATACTTGCCGTTCAATTGTTGATTCAGCCTTAATTAGGCTTCATGCTCACGGAATTCGTACCCGTGGTAGTAATCCTGGTCATAAAGTTGACCAGTCTTCTGGTATAGCTCTGCTCTTAATGTGCGAACCGATTGATCCAGCCAATAGATGGACATAATGTCGCCTGGTGTATGGCCCGATCCTACTGGACTCCATATTTTACCTTTTCGGATCTTCCAACCTTCCCACCCATTATGGATGAGATATCCGGCACGGCAGAGTATGAGTCTGTAAACAGACACCTTGACGTCAACTGAACCCCGCTCCATTTTTCTGTAGTAACTTTCCTCGATGCCGCAGAGATCAGCGGCTTCTCTATAACTAATACCAGCTAAATGTCTTGCTGTCCGTAGCATATCCCTCGTTGGATTAGGGTTTAAGAAATCCATGCCCTCTGCATCAGGGCTGATATTACTCATATCGAATAACCTCTATTTGGTCATTTGCAATGACACACAGTTTTTTGATTAAATATTTAAGCTAAGAACATCTGGTGTCTCATGATTAGTCACTTAACATTATATGACATGGAGTCATTGTCAATGACAAGTACTTTTTGTGCGTAAAAGGGATTTTTGGTGTATGAGTGGGTAGATTTTTACTTTTCTCACCTAGTGGTGGAGCGTAGGCTTCCACCGAATACAATAACTTCTTACAAGCGAGACCTGGCTTCTTTTACAGGCTGGATCCGATGGCGAAGTATTGCTCAATGGTCTGAGGTTAGTGATTTACATATTACTCGATATATAGGGTTTCGCAGTCGTGATGGTATGTCTATTGCTACTTTGCAGCGAGAACTCTCTTGCATTCGATCATTTTTTAAGTATTTGATGGCAGAAGGGGTAGTTCAGATGAATCCTGGTAAGTTGGTTCGTCTTAAAAGACGGCCCAGAAAGCTACCCTATTCATTGAGCCAGGATGAGATAAAAAAATTACTCGATGCAGATTTTGATCGACGATCGCCTACCGACATTCGTGATCATGCAATATTAGAATTACTCTACTCGTCTGGTATCAGGCTCCAAGAACTCGTACAGCTCTCCCTGGTAGATATCGATTTGGATGAGAGGGTTATTATTGTCACTGGTAAAGGGTTAAAAGACCGATATGTGCCTTTTGGGTGCATTGCAGCAAAAGCAATTGAATTATGGATCTCTGTTCGATCGCTACTGGCGAATGAAAATGAAGTTGCCCTGTTTGTTGGCGCAAGAGGAAAGCGTATATCACGATCTGTTGTTAGAAAGTCACTAAGTGATTTGTCAGATGAGGTTCTACATAAGCACGTTTATCCTCACTTGCTCCGTCACAGTTTCGCATCTCATTTATTAGAGGCTCGGTGCGACCTGAGGGGAATACAGGAATTATTGGGTCATGAAAACATCAGTACAACACAAATTTATACGCGCCTGGATATTAAAGCGATCGAGGATGTATACAGGACGGCTCATCCTCGCGCTAAGTCTAAAGAGTGATCATTCTAAGGAAACTCTGATTAATTCCGCTTATCTGGGATAATACCCCATCATCAAATACCAAGATGGATAAAGTATGCGCCAAAAGAGTTTCGCCGATGGAAGTTTTGAAAAATTACGGAAGCGAACCCGGAAAGAACAGTTTCTCGACGAGATGGAAGTCATTATTCCCTGGAAGGAACTAACCGAGGTCATTGAATCCTTTTATCCCAAGCCCACAGGTGCTGGCCGCCGTCCCAAAGGTTTGGAAAGGATGCTGCGTATCTATTTTATGCAGCACTGGTTTGCACTGTCTGATCCAGATGCTGAAGAAGCGCTCTACGACTCCCACACCATGCGCGAGTTTGCTGGCATCAACCTGGGTGAAGAACCGGCACCCGACGAGACGACGATCCTGAACTTCCGTCACTTGATGGAACGCCATAATCTTGGAGATGAGGTGTTCCGGATCGTGAATGAGTATTTAAAAGCTTTGCGCTGATCTTCCATCTCAATAAATCTCTATATATCGTGTCTCCCATGGCGAACTCCGTGTGCCAACGTTTCAGAATTTCCCATCCCGGACCAAGTTACCTTTGCTGATTATCTTGACAGTTTTAGGATGAACCGGTTCGTTGTCCGGCAGCAGTCC
>JAHRHW010000428.1 GCA_019100305.1 Candidatus Thiodiazotropha taylori
GCCGACATTCGGACCATTCAACGATCTGTTGAGTTGGCAGGCCCTGACGGATCCAGGTTTTATGGTTCTCTACGCGGTGGTGGGTTTTGCATTGGCGGCACTGGTCTTCAGTATCAGTGTGGTTTCAATACCTATGCTGGTCGAACGTAAGATTGATGTGATAACGGCTGCAATGACCAGTCTGAGAGTGGTTCACAAGAACTCCGGAGTGATGGCCCGCTGGGCCTTTATAATTGCCATATTGACCATCGTCGGAATGGCGACCGGATTCATCGGTCTGCTTGTCATCATGCCTCTGTTGGGTCATGCAAGTTGGCATGCTTATAAAGCGGCAGTTGCCGATTGATATAGGGTGGGGGTGGAAGCTTGCATTCACTCCCGTTCTATCGCCAACTTTGTGATCACCCAATCAGGCTTGAATGATCTACTGTGGCGTTATTAGGGTAACACCAGAAGTAGTGGGATTAAAAACCAGTTATCAGAAAGTTTTTGTATTATTGGGGATGATGGTGATCTGATCGGTAATCGCTCAAGGCCTCTTCACAACAGTGGTGATAAGAGCCTACACGCTGACTCAATCATTCTTCTTGATCGGGGTAGGCTCTTCCTGTATTCCAGCTTGATTTGATCGGCTTCGGTGCAGAGCTTTACGAAGTCCTGCTCCATTTGGCTGGTTATGGTCTGGTCCAGGAAAAACAGGTTGGATTCAAAATTTAAGCGAAAACTGCGTTGATCAAGATTGGCTGAACCGATGGTGGAGAGGTAACCATCAATGGTAATGGTTTTGGCGTGTGTCATGCTGTTTTTCAATTCGAATATTTTTACTCCGGCCTCCAGCAGTTGATCCTGAAACGACCTTCCTGCAAGGAGTACAAGAGGATGATCCGATTGACTGGGCAGCAGTAAGCGTACATCGATGCCCCTTAAGGCTGCGGTTCGCAGCGCGAGCAGTATCGGTTGGTCAGGAACGAAGTAAGGTGTTTCGATGAATACCTTCTGTTCGGCAAGGGTGATTGCGGTGAAGATGAACAGATGAATGCTTTTCCAGCGCTCATCTGCCGGTCCGCTAGATAGTAGTTGAGCATGAACCGGTCCATAGTGTGTCGGTTGCGGAAAATAGTCACGTCTGACCAAATCTTCAGCCGAGGCATGAAACCAGTCCTGACAGAAGGTCTCTTGTATGGAATGTACCACCGGTCCTTCCACGCGTGCATGCAGATCGATCCATGGTTCACTGATGGCTGCATATTGATCACCAATGTTCATGCCGCCAATGAAAGCCTGGTCACCATCGATAATCACCAGCTTACGGTGATTTCTATTGTTCAGGGCGAGTTGGCGATTCAGAGGATTGACAGGTAGAAAGCGTTTGATGCATCCCCCAGCCTGTTGCAAAGGTTGAAAGAAAGCGTGTTTGACTGCGCGTGAGCCGACATCGTCAATCAGCAGTCGGACTTCAACCCCTCGGTCGGCAGCGCGCACAAGGGCGTCCAGAACTCTTTGTCCGGTGCTGTCCGCCTGCCAGATGTAGTACTCGAGATGGATATGCTGAGTTGCCTTGTCGATCGCCTGTTGCAGATTGTCGAACAACAATTGACCGGATCTGAATATCTCGATCCGGTTGCCCGCCAGCGGGCCATTGCCATCGAACTGCCGAGCCAGTTGGATTAAGGATTGGGGAGCCAATTCGGGCTCTGATTGGTGCTCGGCCTGAGCCTGTAAACGTTGAAGCTCTGGTGCGAGGCGTGTCTCTATTCGACGGCGTTTTCTGCGCCTCAGGTGTAAACGGGTTGTTCCCAACAGCCAGAAAGCGAGCAGCCCTAAAAAGGGAATGAAGACGATCACCAGAATCCAAGCCAGGGTGGCACCTGACTCTCTGCGTTGCAGCAGGATTGTGGGGATCAAAATCGCCACAATGGCAAGGTCGAGGAGAATCCACGAAAGATTGAGCCAGCCGGGTGTGCTGATGGTCATAGTTTATTCAACAGATTGTTTAGCCGTTATGCCTGTAATCTCAAGAATCGAAAAAAGTGAATCATATCGAGCCCGATTCCGAGTGTGCCAATCATGACTTCATACGATAATTCATAGTGTAAAGACATTATGGAGAAGATTCATGGCTTGTTCAGAAACAGTCACGCAGGTATCCCTCGATTCACTCGACAGAAGTATCGAGCTATTGACTTCGATTGATGCAGCGGATGCCCCATTCCTCAGTTGTTACCTTGACCTGGAAACCGGTGCCGAAGCCTGCCGGGGTTTTCTTGCCTCGGAGGCGGAATTCATACGATCGGGATTGGGCGATATAGCGCAGCTCGATTTTGAAGAAGCCTATCAGAGGTTGCAGCAGCAGTTCGATGGTGTCGGTAGAGAAGGGATACGTGGTGTGGCAATTTTCTCCCGCAGCATGATGGGTGGACGTTTTACTGAAGTGATACCCAGCATGCTGCCTTTCAGGAATCAATTGACCTTCTACCGGGTGCCTGATATTCGGCCTTTGTTGAGTCTCAGGGATGTTTACGCAGAGCGCTATCTGTTGTGGGCGTCATCTGATGGGGTCGAGTTGTTGCGAATTGCGGGTGGAGGTGTTCAAACCCTGGCCTGGGTGGCTGACAAGAGAGTGGAGTGGCATGCCGCCAGGCAGAAGAGTCTGTTATCGAGAAACAGACCGCTAAAGAGCGGGCGACAATTTGGCGGCTTTGCCCTGCGGACCTTCTCAAGGGTTTTGAAATCGGCGGGTGGACTCAAACTGGTTTTGGCAGGTGACTCCAACCGGATAGAGAGATTGAGGCAGTGGTTGCCCCGGCATCTTTTGAAGGCCGTGTCACAAAGCGTAACCGTCTCACCGTTTCTGGATCGGGGCAGGGCGTTGAGGCAGATTATCGATCACTCTGCAGCCGGTTGTCGAGCGGCTGTGGATCTCTTTACGAAATCCTGTCTGCACGCTCCACTGGTCAGACGCCGATGTGTTACCGGCCCAAGCAGTACGCTTGAGGCAATCGAATCCCGTGTGCTGGATACCTTACTAATTACCAGTAATACGACCCCTACTCTGATCAACTCAACACAATCGAGTGTGCTGGAATCTGTCGACAAAGAGCGAGGGCAAGCAGCACTGGTCAACCGGGGTCGGTACTGGGATCCCGGGATTGAGCTGAGCCGGCTGGCATGTCAACAGGGTATAAAAATCCTGGTAAGCA
>JAHRHW010000429.1 GCA_019100305.1 Candidatus Thiodiazotropha taylori
CCATAGCCATAACCTTGATACCCCCGACCATCGCCATAACCATAGCCTGAGCCACGCAGATTGAAGTTGAAACTCATATCCATGTCACCGAACAAATCGCCCATTCCATCAAACGGCCCCCAATCAGACCCACCCCAACCGTGGCGAGGATAGGGACGGCCGTAAAAAGGCACAGGAGCCCGATAGACCGGTAAACCATTGGTTGGCGCTACAGCTACCGGGTGTTGCGTAACATCCGGATAGTGGTTGGCTGTTGGCAGCTGAGGCATCGGTGTCATCCGGGCGCGCCGCTCTTTTACCCATTCCGGCAGCTCAGGGCGCTCAAAACCCATCAAGGGAGATCGTTGGTTCGCTGCCCGATCGATCATCGGTCTGGAGGGAAACTGTGGTGGCTGTATTACCGGCATTTGGCGCATGGCAGGCTGCTGGGCACGACGCTGTGCCACCCACTCGGGTAGCTTGAAATCATGCATTTCAAGCGGTGCGCCGGCTCTCAGACGACGACTTTCAGCGACCCATTCCGGTACTTTAGGCAGATCGAACTCAGGCATCTGCGGCGCCACCGGCAAGCGGTTGCGATGTTCGCTTACCCATTCGGACACCTCGGCAGGCTGATAGGGCTGCATCGGCACCATTTGACGTGCCATCATGGCCTCCCGTTGCGCTGCGAATTGCTCACGCATTCTCTCCATTTCAGCGCGCCGCTGTTTCACCCAATCCGGCACCTGAACCGATTCGGAAGCGGTCATCGGTGGACATTCTGAAATGGCTTTATCATCAGCCAGAAGGGATACCGGGGCGGTTGAGATCATCAGGCCAAGCATGATGGGCACAATAGGGCGTTTGCGAAACATCAGATTCACTCCTGTCAGAGGACTGGCCACAGAACAGCCGGTGGCAGGCCAATTTCGTTAGTGCATTAAAAATTTCGAATATTCTATATTATTTCTCCGCGAAAATTCATCCCGGATAATATGGCCACAAATTTTCACATTGAACGATATTCGTCTGCAGGAGCATGGGTTAGAAAAGGGTTGAATTGTATCTGAGTTTTCCCTCTGAATCAGACAATTGGAAGTAACAATTCGATTAGGGATCACTTATTTTTTATCGACGCACGAGCGCTCGACAGAAACCTTTTGTTACTTTGCAGATTGTCTCGATTAGAGCTCGGTGGTCACGGCCGCCGCCGCTCTTGTAGCCTTCTCTCTTGCCTGCTCGATATCCTCAGCGCGCGCCAGCGCCACACCCATACGGCGCTTGCCGCAGACTTCCGGCTTGCCAAACAGTCTGAGTTGAGTATCTGCCTCTGCGACGGCCGCTTGCAGATTGCCGAAACGGACGTTATTCGATTCACCCTCAACCAGCACCACCGCGGATGCCGAGGGGCCATGTTGCCTGATGTTCGGAATCGGCAAGCCTAGAATCGCCCGGCTGTGCAGGGCAAACTGGGACAGGTCCTGAGAGATCATGGTCACCATACCTGTGTCATGGGGTCTGGGAGAGACCTCGCTGAAGTAGACTTGATCGCCCTTAATAAACAGCTCCACTCCGAAAATTCCCCGTCCCCCAAGCGCCGAGGTGACCTTTTCGGCAATCTCCTTGGCTCGGTTCAAGGCAACATCACTCATCGGTTGAGGCTGCCAGGACTCCTGATAATCACCATCCTCCTGACGATGTCCGATCGGCAGGCAGAAACTGACCCCATCGATATGGCGTATGGTCAGCAGGGTGATTTCATAATCAAAATCGACAAAACCCTCGACGATGACCCGCCCTGCCCCGGCGCGTCCACCCTCCTGTGCATAAGTCCAACTGTTTTCGATATCCGCCTCACTCTTAATGGTACTCTGACCTTTACCGGACGAGCTCATGATCGGTTTGACAACACAGGGGATGCCGATCTCGGACACCGCATCCATGAAGTCCTGCCGATTGTCGACAAATCGGTAGTCGGAGGTTGGAATGTCCAGTGTCTCCGCTGCCAGTCGGCGGATACCCTCCCTGTTCATGGTCAGTCTGGCAGCATTGGCAGTCGGAATCACATTGAATCCTTCGGCTTCGAGTTCGACCAGGGTATCGGTGGAAATGGCCTCGATCTCCGGTACGATGTAATCCGGCTTCTCCTGTTCAATCACCTCTCTCAAGGCATCACCATCAAGCATTGAGAATGTATAGCCACGATCTGCCACTTGCATTGCCGGGGCGTTCTCATAGCGATCACAGGCAATTACCTCACAGCCATAACGCTGTAACTCGATCACCACTTCTTTACCCAACTCACCGGATCCACAAAACAGAATTTTTGTTGCATTGGTGGTGAAGGGGGTACCTATGGTGGTCATAAACAAGTCCTAATAGAGTCAAAACATAAAGAATATGAAAGAGGATCGTGTGAATGGTAGAGAATCCAGGGCCTGTTAACTGAAGTCGAATCAACCCTGTAGGCTAGCTATGCAATCCAGCCTGTTGTTTTTCGGCGGCAGGAGTCATCGGTGGCGTATGAGCGCTCTCCAACCACTCGATCAATGCCAGCCACTGCTGCCGGTCTTTTTTCATCGAGGCGGTTTTCAACTCGACAATCGCGCAACCGGATTCCGCAGCATGGACATAGTTTTGCGTATCACGCAGAAAGGCCACCAGAGGGATATCCAGCAGTTCCAGAGTCTCCTGAAGCTGTTTGAAGGCGCGAGTGTTCAAACGCACCCGATTGGCAACGATCCCCACCGGGATATTGATACCCATTTGCCGACAGAGGGTTGTCAGCTCCTGTATGAAATCGAGAGTGACATGACGATCGATTGCGGAGGGTAGAACCGGAACGATGACTGCCGATGCATTTCTCAGCATATTCATCATCTCCATGCGTTTCATGGAGGCTGGTGTATCCACCACAATCCGCTCTGTCTCTCCAGGCACCCGCTGGGCGAACGCTTGGGTTACAGCACCCTGGGCCGGTTTTGCTGCAAAAACACCATGAATATTTGAGAGCTCATCGGAACGCTGCTCCAGCCAGCGATGACTGGAACCTTGTGGATCATAGTCGAACAATGCAGTCGGCGTCCCGGCCGAGGCGTAATAACCCGCCAGATTGGTCGCGATCGTTGTCTTCCCACAGCCTCCCTTGCTGTTGAGTATCAAAAGCCTTTTCATCACACCGAACC
>JAHRHW010000430.1 GCA_019100305.1 Candidatus Thiodiazotropha taylori
GACTGACCAGCAGCCTGCGCCAATCCGATACCATCGCCAGGCTGGGTGGCGATGAGTTCACCGTGATCCTCTCTGGCATACAGGATGATGAAAAGGCCATCAATGTGGCAAACAAAATCCTTGACTGCTTTCGGCAGCCATTTCGTGTTGGCCGACGGGACATCCATATCAGTACCACGATCGGCATCAGCCTCTATCCTGAGCACAGTACAGACAGCGAGCATCTCGTCAGGCATGCAGATACTGCTATGTATCAAGCCAAAGAGGCCGGAAAAAACCGCTTCATGCTCTACACCCCTCAGATGGGCAGCCAGCACAAGATGCGGGTGACACTGGAAAATGAACTGCGCAAAGCCTTGACTGAGAATTCCCTGAAGCTGGCCTATCAACCGCAAATTGACCTGGCTTCCAATAAAATCATCACCATTGAGGCATTGGCACGTTGGAACCACCCGGAAATCGGAGCCATACCACCAAACCACTTCATCCCAATCGCCGAGGAGTGTGGTCTGATCAATGATCTGGGCAGTTGGGTGCTCCACTCTGCCTGCAGTCAGTTAGCACAGTGGCGCCAGCAGATTGGAATTGACCTTCGAATCGCTGTCAATGTCTCCGGTATTCAACTGCTGGAGGGCCGGCTCGACAGTGATGTTCGACTCGCTTTGAGTGCCAATAAACTAACCCCATCCTCACTCGAGCTAGAAATCACTGAAAGTGTGCTCATGCTTGAGAATCATGAGGCACTCAACGTACTTTCGAACATCAAACAGATGGGTGTTTTGATCTCCATTGATGATTTCGGCACCGGTTACTCTTCACTCAGTTACATAAAACGTTTCGATATTGACAAGCTGAAGATCGATCGCTCTTTTATTTGCGACATCAGTTCCAGTGATTGCGACCGTCAACTGGTCAGAACCATCATCAACATGGGACACGACCTCTCTCTGAAGGTGACTGCGGAAGGCATTGAGCACAAGCTACAACTCGACTTTTTACAGGAGTCCGGTTGTGATCTGGTACAGGGCTATTTTATCAGCCCCCCGGTGAGTAGCGGAGAGTTGACCCAACTGCTGCTAGAACAGCAACGGCGATTGCAGGCACAAGCGACGGAAGAAAGCGATTACCTTGATCCAGTCTGACGTCAGAGACGTGGTGTTGTAGATGACCACCTCGTTTTATTCGAGGCCTATTAAAAAACGCTTCATATTCATAAATTCAGTATATGAGCAGTATCATTACCAAGAGACTATTCGATAAGCTGATGACAGACATCAACGACTCTTATACCGCAAAGTATTACAATCCGAACGGACATGGAAGCCAACATCGAAGTCCTATATTACGTACCGGAAGTACGATCATCAATACTTGGCGGGCTTTAGCATGAACAAGCAGGCCAAACTGTTAATTGTGGATAGCAATCAGCCTTCGCTGAAGGCGATGCGCTGCAGTCTGGAAACCATAGGTTACAGGGTATATACCGCATCCAACAGTCAGGACGCCGTACGACTGAACAATCTTGAAAAACCCAACCTTGTCATTCTCAACAATCGATTGATAGGCAGCATAGGGTTAGATCTGGCAGATAAGCTGCTGGACTCAGGTTCTCCCTTCATCTTTTACCAGCATCAGCAAGCACCAGATCCGATGCAACCGCACGAGACTGGAGAGATTTCCGCCAACTTGCTCAGACAGGATGAACAGGTCTCGAACTTGATTGCCTGCATCGAGTCCTTACTTAAGCAGTCCTTTGAGTCAGAGGAGCTCAAAGAGCAGCAACAGCACTACATCAAAGCTATCGAGACAGGCAAAATTGTTGGTGCGGTAGTGGGCATTCTCATGGAACGACACCGGCTCAACCGCGCCGATGCATTCGAGCTGCTTCGAACTAGAGCCCGCTCCCAACGACGCAGTCTGGTTGAATTAGCACAAGAGATTCTGGATGCGCTGGAAACGCTCACCCAGCTTAGCGAATGAAGGCAACTTCGTCTGCTATAAGCAGAATAACCGTTCCCCTTGAATATCATGGCAGAACACTGGAAGCAGGATATGCCTGAAACATCCATCTATCCAGTATTATGCGATTCAGCACCCTGGGATTCACGCTGAATCTGACCTCTTCTGCTCAGTTTCAGGCCCTCCCGCTTGCAACAGGCAACGGGCCATCGGCCACCTGCACTGCGTTGCCGTGCCATGCTGGGATTGCTGGTAAAAACCCAGTGCTATGCTGACCAGTCCGATGTAATTTAGGCCCACGCCTCCGGCAGCAATTCGGTTGCCGGCGGATGTGCGCCGATCTTCATGAAGGAAGCCAGAAATTAGTCGATGATCGGCTGAACCTTGATGCTGGCAATATTGAAAGTACGCTGCCCCCTTTAATCAGCTGACGGATATTCCCTATGGAAGTCGGGGATAGCCGAATTTCCGAAACCGCTGGTCTCGAAATAGTTTCTGTTTTAAGGTCTACGGTATGACTGAGACACACCCTAAGGCTGGCAACAGCGTCTGCCCCTGTTACCAATGAAAGAAGAGGAGCGACTCAACGACACAGTGCTGCGTGAAAACTTCGCCCACCGGAGCGATCTCCTGCAGCGCTGGCAGCAGCTGTTGGAACAGAGTCTCAGCGCCGCCGGTCTGATCGAGTTTCTAGCCATTCACAAGTATCTGGTGATGGCCCACACCCAGGCCGCCAGTCAACGCATGGGAAGCCTGCTTTCCGATATACAGGGCATAGAAATCAATGCTATATCTGAAAGCTATATCAATAAACTCACACTGGCGCTCAAACATCGCGTCAAGCGTAAATGGCGCAGGAATCTCCTTCAACACATCATGGGCTACCTGAAGTGCGAGATCGACAGTAATGACAGACAGCACCGAGGCCTACCGCCGCTGCGAGACACCATCGGTGGTTCCGGTCAGCCTGCAACACCACCCGGACATACTGGCTTTATGTAGCCACATCTGAGCCGCAGAGTCATACTACCCATGCATTCCATCGTCACCGCCCTGCTGCCCATCCTGACGCTGATCCTTTTAGGACTGGCGCTGAAGCAGGTGCGCTTTATCCCGGATGAGGCCTGGACGGGGATGGAGCGGCTCACTTACTTCCTGCTCTTTCCCGCCCTCTTGATCCATACCCTGAGTCGCCAGC
>JAHRHW010000053.1 GCA_019100305.1 Candidatus Thiodiazotropha taylori
CTCGACAGTATCAAGGAGCGTTGTGAAGTTCAGATCCAGCGCTTACAGGGTCTTATGGATGATCAGGCCGAGGAGTCGATCCGCTGGTATGAGACCCAGCGCCAGAGCTTTCGCCTGAATCGCACCCCATTGGATATTGCGAATATCTTTCATGAGGTGATGCAGGCTCACCATGCGGCATGGATCTTTACCTCAGCGACACTGGCGGTGGGTGACAGCTTTGATCACTTTGCCAACCAGCTGGGTCTGCAGGAGGCGAAGACCCACTGTTGGGACAGTCCCTTCGACTATCCACGCCAAGCCGTCTGGTATGTCCCTCAGGGTCTACCGGAGCCTTCGGATATCAACTTCAATCGGACAGTTTCGGATCTCTCGCTGCCGATTCTCAAGGCGAGCAATGGCAGAGCCTTTCTCCTCTATACCAGCCACAGAGCCCTGCAGGAAGCAGCACAATATCTGCAGGACAAGCTCGACTATCCGATGCTGGTACAGGGTACCGCACCACG
Source organism: Candidatus Thiodiazotropha taylori (assembly GCA_019100305.1). Classification (GTDB taxonomy): domain Bacteria; phylum Pseudomonadota; class Gammaproteobacteria; order Chromatiales; family Chromatiaceae; genus Thiodiazotropha. The sequence continues at coordinate 507 of JAHRHW010000053.1, forward strand.
CACAGAGCTTGTTGAGCAGTTTCGTGAACTGGGCAATGCGGTGTTGTTGGGGACATCCAGTTTCTGGGAAGGGATCGATGTGCGTGGTGAGGCGCTCTCCTGCGTCATTATCGACAAGTTGCCATTTGCCTCCCCCGGTGACCCGGTATTGCAGGCCCGCATCGATGCGTTGCGACAGAAGGGGGGGAATCCCTTTATGACCTTTCAGCTGCCCCAGGCGGCAATTGCATTGAAACAGGGGGCTGGGCGTCTGATCCGGGATGAGTCGGATCGGGGTGTGCTGGTGATCTGTGATCCACGCTTGTTGAACAAGCCCTATGGTAAAGTCTTTATTCGCAGCCTGCCCCCCATGACCAAGACCAGGGATCTGAGTGTTGTGCAGCGTTTCTTCTCATTGATGGGTGTACTGCAGAAACAGGCCGAGTAGTAGATCGGTTGGCGGGTATATTCTATGGGATCTTAAACCATAGACCGCTTCGAGTTGTCTATAAGATCAATCCCTAAAGATCGTCGACATGAAGCTGCCTGATGATAAATTTCTACTGTTACTGATCATTCTGCTCGGCATTACACTGAGCGCCTTTCTGTATGGGATTTTTCCCTATCCCTTTGGGCTGATTGTTCTATTAATCATGATCTTTGCCAGGTTGCTCTCTCTGCGCGGCTGAGAGTTCAACGGCCTCAATTCATATCATGATGATTGCGCATCAGTAGATCCATTTTTTCCAGCAGTTGTCGTTTCTTGTCGCGTATGCTGGTCAGCACATCTGTCAGATCATCTTTCTTACCCTGCTGCATTTGCTGTTGCAGCCACTTTGCCTGCTCATGCATCTGCTTATGCAGTTCGATAATCTGCTGATAGGCAGTGAGGTGGTCATAGCGTCTTCCGTCACTGTAGAGCCAGTCGCCGAACCGGCACTGATGGTGGTCCAGCACCGGAAAATCCATCTCCTCGCTTCGCACGGCCTCCTCCAGCGTGTTGATCCAGGCGCGGTGTTCACTGGCTGCAAACAGCAGCGAGAGGTCATCCCGGTTTAACCTTTTCTGATGCTGCCAGGTTTCGTAGGGTCGCCACTCCTTAACCCAATCGGGGAACTCTGCGGCCGGCATGGGTTTGGCGATGCCATAACCCTGAGCATGATCGCACCCCAGTTTCAGCAGCAGCTCTCCATGTTCAGCCGTCTCCACACCTTCGGCAATGATGTTGCGGCGAAACGCCGTGGCCATGCCAAGTATGCCCTCCAGAATCGCCAGGTCATCAGGATCGATCAACATGTCCCGCACAAACGATCGGTCGATCTTGATGGTGGTGGCAGGCAGATGTTTGAGATAGGAGAGCGAGGAGTAGCCGGTGCCAAAATCGTCGAGTGCGAAGCTGACGCCGAATTCCAGGCACTCATGAATGATCTTGGAAACATGATTCATATCATCCAGCGCGCTGGTTTCAAGAATTTCAAGCTGTAACCGCTCGGATGCAATAGCGGGATAGCGCTGCACGATCTTTTTCAGTTGATCCACAAAGTCTGTTCTCTGCAGTTGTCTTGCGCCGATGTTGACGCTGACAGAGGTCTTCAGTCCGAGTTTATCCCATCGGCTTAACTGGGCGAGTGCACTATCCAATACCCATTCACCTATCTCTACGGCCAACTCGTGGTCTTCAATGATCGGTAGAAAACTGATTGGCATCAACAAGCCCTGTTGCGGGTGCTGCCAGCGTATCAGCGCCTCAACACCAATCACCTGGCCGCTTCTCATGCTGACCTTCGGCTGGTAGTAGAGCTCGAACTCCTGGTTGAATAGGCCTTCTCTTATGCGTTGCAGATCCTCCTTCTTCCCCCTTAGGCTCCGATCATATTCCGTGTCAAAAAAACTGTAGCGGTTCTTACCCGCCAGCTTAGCCTGATACATGGCCTGGTCTGCCTGGCGTAAAAGTTGATCGCCTCCCACCTCTTCATCCTGGGGATAGAGGGTTACTCCGATACTGGCACTGACCTGTATCATCTGGTTCTGTTGCTGGATAGGCCGGATGGCAGCTTCCATCAGGCGCCGCAACATGGGATAGCAGGCTTCACGGCTTTCGATATCACTGAGCACAGCAACAAACTCATCACCACCAAATCGGGCAATCGTATCCCCCTGTCGTAGCGCGTTCTCAAACCGCTTGGACATGCCGATAAGTACCAGGTCACCCACATCGTGACCATAACGGTCATTGATCTCCTTGAAGCCATCCAGGTCGATATAGATTACCGCCAGTCTCTGTTCCCGACGCTTCTCCTGATGCATGGCCTGGGTCAAGCGGTCACTCAACAGGGCACGATTCGGCAGGCCGGTCAGTAGATCGTGGTTGGCGTGGTGTTCCAGTTGCAGTTGATGCTGTTTCTGCAGGGTAATATCGGTACAGACGCCGACCCAACGATAGGGTTTTCCATCCTGGTCCAGTAACGGTAAGGCATGATCATTCCAGTAGCGATAGCTGCCATCGGCATGCCGAATACGGTACTCGTACTTGATCTCCTTGGTCGATCTACGGTGTAACTCGACGCTGTTCTGCATCAACTGCAGGTCTTCCGGGTGAATCAGTTGCAGCCATTTTTGCAGGTCGTCAGCAAGAAAGCCTTTTTTATATCCCAGAAACTGATCCACATCCCCGTACCACTTGAGTTCATCGGTGTTAACGTCCCACTCGTAAATCAGATCATAGGCCGCCTGGCCTGCCATCCGGAAGCGCTGTTCGCTCTCCTTTAAGGCGTCTTCGGCCTGTTTCTGATCCGTGATATCGAGTGAGATGCCGCACAATGCGTAAGTGGTTCCGTCATCATGCCTGAGCGGCAGTTTGGTGGAGTGATAGATCGCAGTCTGGCCGGTTTGCGGTACCGTGTTGGTCTCCTCCGCGCGTATCGTTTCACCCTGCTGCAAAACTTTCTGGTCATTGATGCGTATTGCTGATGCGCTGCACTCATCAAAGAACTTTTCATCGCCATAACCGATAATCTCATCCATCTCGGCATGCCAGAGGTCACGTACCCGCTGATTCGCAAACAGATAGTTACCCTCCGTATCTTTGAGATAGATGAAGGCATCAACATTGTCGAGAATTGTGCGCATCTCATGTTCGCTATTGATCAATTGCTCACGTACTCTTTCGATGTCTGTCAGATCCCGGGCGATTGCGATCAGGTATTTGATATTGTCTTGTTCTACCAGTTGGGCATTCACCTCCATCGGGATCAGGTGACCGTTTTTATCTCGGTAGTTACTCTCGTAGACAGAGGTTTTACTCACTTCAAGCCGCTCAATCATGTCATGCCAATGCTCTTTATCATCGATTTTTCCGTCAATCTCCCAGACATGCATCTGATGCAGGTCGGTGAGTCGATAACCGAGGCTGTTATAGGCGGTAGAGTTGACATCCAGGAAAGAGCCGTCATTGGCATTGATGATATAGATACCATCATTGGATTGATCGAGTAGTTTTCGAAACCGTTCCAGCTTCTGTTCGGCGTTCTTCCTGTCGCTGATATCCTTGATATATTCGATGATATTGATGACCTGACCTGACTCATCCTTCACCGGATAGACTGAGAGTTCAAACCATCCCCTCTCACCATTGTTCAGGGTGACTGGGATTTCATCGGTATTTGGCAGCCCGTTGCTGATGACTTCATGGCTTGGACAGGTATCGCAGAGCTCATCCCTGTCACGGAAAATCTGATAACACTTACGGCCTGCCAAGGGCATAAGGTGTCGGTAGTGCTCCTCCATCCAGCGGTTGGCTCTGATGATGTTGTAGTCAGTATCCAGCACAACGATGCCATCCTGGATGGCATTAAAAACATCCTGCAGAAAAGTTTCACTATCCCGCAGTGCAAGTTCGGTCTGCTTGCGTTCGGTAATATCCTGGACGATACCTGAAAGTCTTTCCGGATTGCCTTGATCATCCAGTACCCGTTCGGCTTTGCAGTAGAGCCAGAGTTCATTGCATTCAGGTAGTTGACTCTTGACGCGATACTCCATCTCGTGTTTTTGGCCATTTTCGATGGCATTTTTCAACGAGTCAGATACCGCTGGCCAGTCTTCAGGGTTGACGATGGTCGAGAGGAACTCGGGGCCCACTTCCTGCTCAGGATTGAGACCGAGCATTTTGTAGATATCGTCAGACCAGAAGGCCTTGCCGGCCTTGATATCGATCTGCCAATAGCCGAGATGGGCCGTCTCCTTAGCCTCCTTATAGGCGCGACGGCTCTCTTTCAGAGCGGTCGCCATATGATGCTGTTCCGTGTTGTCAAAGATGACGCCAGCCAATTTGATCGGATCACCGGCCTTGTTCTTGACGATCCTGACCAGGTCCAACACCCAGACAACGTCCCCATTCTGTTTGCGCATTCGATATTCGAATGTGTGATCCCTGCCTGCGTCGGTTTCAGCAGAACAGTATGCCCGGGCAAAGTCGCGATCCTCATCGACCACCATGTTGAGCCAGGACTGCATATCGATCCAGTCACTCAGAGGGTATCCCAATATGCGTTTCGCATTCGGAGAGACATAGTTGAACTGGCCGCTGCTTAGATCCAGCTCCCAGGTGATGGCATTCACATTCTCCAGCAGGGAGAGATAGATACGGTTCTGCTTGCGTAGCGCATTTTCGGCCCGTTGGCGCGCGGTACTGTTGCGGAAGACCGCATGGACATAGTTGCCATCAGGTTCGTGAATGATGGTTGATGTCACCTCGCCGATCAGGATTTCACCGCTGCTGGTGATAAATTCGTTCTCAAACTTGATCTCTGTGTCCCTGGCAATGATCTTGAATGCTGCCCGGCTTTTTTCCATAACCTCAGGTTTGTCCGGATGCAGTTGTGAAATGTGCAGTTGGCAAAACTGTTTGTGTGAGTAGCCAAACAGTTTGCAGACAGCGGGATTGGCGTCGAGGATCTTTCCCTGCAGATCATGGACGATGATGCCGTCACCTGCCTGCTCGAACAGATTTCGGTACTTCTCGTTGCGTTTCAGGTCTTTGAGATTGGCTCTGGTGGTATGGAAAATCCAGAGGTAGATGATCAGTCCCAATAATATAAACAGGACAATCAGGAGTAGTGTCTGTACCGATGGAAAATAGAGATCAGTCATTAAATCAGAGCGCTGAGTGGTTGAGCCCGTGCAAAATGCTGAAATCCATTTCAAAACTGGATAGTACGCCTATGTTCTAATGATAGCGTCTGCAGCAGGGAATTCTGAAAGATTAATTAATTTTATGCATATCAGTGTGTTGTGAGCTTCTTATGTTGCTTTGCAACGAGAGTGCTAAGATCGCATCAGACCGGTCATAGGCGCAGGTCGTGATCTGTTCTCCGGATTGCACTCCGGGCAGGCGCTTAAGGTTTGTGGGCTTTCCAGTGAGACAAGAGTCAAAAAAATACCCTGGGCGGGGGATCCCCCAGGGTATGAAAAACGATAGGATAAGGATTATCCTGATTCACTGCATGACTGAGACAGGTTGCTATTCAGTCGATGTCACTATCAATTCGTTATGTTACTCAGGTATCCCAACGCATCTTATCGTAATCAGTTGCTCAAAGCGGAGCTGTAGCTTTTGTCGATGACAGGGATATGGTGGTCCAGCCAGTTCTTGATAAAGACCATGGTGCCATCTTCTATTTCAGCTTCACCGGCATGAAACTTTTGTTGTAGGTCGGCACAGGTTTGAACCAACTGCTTATGCTCCTCCTTGTGGGCATCCAGTCCTTTGTAGCCGCGCTCTTCCATTAAACGCTCCTCAGTTTCAAAGTGAACCACCACGTAATCGATCAGATTGTCGAGAGTGGTACCAATTTCCTGGCGGGCACCGGTGGAGACCGCGTCGTACAGGGCATTTACACGATTGAAAAGCTCCTTGTGCTGTGTATCACAAACATCTACTCGGGTACTGTACTTTTCATCTATCCATTGCATTAAAGCCATGCTTTACTTCCTCTTTTAGGTTATTTCCATATCGATGATTCATTAACTGAACATCTCTGTCGTTATTGCAGCCGGCTTTGTACAGGTGGCTTCGTTTATGGAATAGAAATCAGAAGCCGATCCCAACCGTCTTTCAAGACACAGCAAGGCGATTCACTCAAGTTAATTGTTTGCTGTTTAGAGTGTCACGACTACCTGGCGCATTGCTGATCAAACTATTCAGAGTGACATTTAATGAGTGGTTGTAGTCGTGTTGAGTGAAACTGGGGCAACCACGAAATCCAGTAGATTTGCGGTGCTGGAATAGAGGGAACAGTTAGATTGGGTTTCCATTTTACAATAACAATCCATGAAGTAATCTGCGTACGATTAAATGAACGATAACTTTTATATCCAATCCGCTATCGCGACGGGAATCAGATTTTTAACTAAAAATCTGCGCATGTAAAGCAGTTAAATTCTACACTGTAGCAGGTTGCTTAGTGGGCCTGAAAAGCACTGTTTTAAACGCCGATATCGATATAAGAGCGGGCCAGTTTCTGAAGTGCAATGATATAGGCAGCCGTTCGATAATCCTCAATTTCAGGCATTCGTTTCCGAACATCGATTATCTCTTGTAAGGCGAGGCGCATACTGTCATCAAGGCCTGAACGCACGAGGTCGAGTTCGTCGGCCCCTCTGGATAGATTGGCGCTGATCCAGTCTGGTACTTTCTCTCCGCTGGTATGCTCCAAGGCGGCAAGAATGTGTCGTCCCCGGGACTCATCGAGTCGTCGTTCAATACGACCGAAGCGCATGTGACTCAGATTACGAATCCACTCGAAGTAGGAGACCACGACACCACCGGCATTCACATAGGCGTCCGGCAGGATTGTGATTCCACGACTTCGAAGGATTCGATCCGCTTCGAAAGTGATCGGGCCGTTTGCCGCTTCCGCAATCAGATTGGTATGAATATTGGGTGCATTGCTTTCAGTGATTGCAGACTCCATGGCGGCCGGTATCAGGATATCGCACTCATGTTCCAGTACCGAGGCGCCATCTTCGATGAACTGGCCACCGGCAAAGCCTTTCAATCCGCCATGGGAACAGCGGTGATAGTAGGCCTCTTCTACATGTATGCCCTCTTCGTTGATGATGGCGCCGTCACGCACAATGATACCGATAATCTTCGCACCATCCTCTTCGGAGAGGAATTTCGCTGCGTGGTAACCCACATTGCCCAGGCCCTGGATGATGATCCGTTTGCCTTCCAGTTCTCCCTCCAGACCACAGGCGCGCAACTCCTCTTTGTGACGAAAAAACTCCTGCAGAGAGTATTGGACGCCACGCCCTGTTGCCTCGGTTCGTCCATTCACGCCCCCATGGGCGACCGGTTTGCCGGTGACACAGGCCAGAGCATTGATATCTTCCGGGTTCAAGTGTTTGTAGGTATCGGCAATCCAGTCCATCTCCCGTTGGCCCGTACCCATGTCCGGAGCTGGTACATTGGTGGAGGGGCTGAGGAAACCAGCACTTGCCAACTCGCGGGCGAAACGCCGGGTGATCCGTTTCAGTTCACTGCGGCTGTAATTTTCCGGATTGATATAGAGACCGCCTTTGGAGCCACCAAAGGGTACATCCACAATGGCGCACTTATAGGTCATCAGGGCCGCCAGCGCCTCAACCTCCTGCTGATCGACCGATTCCGAATAACGCAATCCCCCCTTGGCCGGTAACCGGTGGATGCTATGCACCGCACGCCAACCGGTGAATACCTCCACCTTGCCACGGATCTCCGCCGGGAAACTGACCTGTAAAACCGAAGTGCAACTCTTGATGGCGTTGGCGATACCGGGCTCCAGGTCCATATAGGCCAGGGCTCTGTCCACCATGTGGTCGACGCTCTGTCTGAAGGTCAATCCTGTGGTTGGCTCATTCATCAATATTCACCCGGCAACTGAATAGATCGCGTTCAGGGCCTGCTTGAGGCCTCTAACATATTGATTATATGAAGACAGGCCGCTGTGTGCCAGCCTGCAGACTGGGTTATCAAAACTTGCTGTAGGAGTGCTACGGCGGTATTTCGATGCCTTGCTGCCGCTGGCACACAGCGGCTGAACACGACCTATTCAGTTGCCGGGTGAATCGCTCTCCGGCGCCCTTATTGTTGTAGTGTACGACCGCCATCAACGGGGATGATCTGGCCAGTGATATAGGCTGCATCCCGATGCAGAAACAGCAGGGTGTTGACAATATCCGTCTCACTGCCAGGGCGTTTCAATGCAGTACGTTCCAGGATGGTTAGACGCTCCGACTCGCTCAACCCCTGTTCCGGCCAGAGAATCGCCCCTGGAGCGATACCATTGACTCTTACATCTGGTCCTAATTCCCGTGCCAATGACTTGATCAGCATGGCATTACCCGCCTTGGCCACAGAGTAGATGGGATGGGCCTTGAGGGGTCTCAGAGCATGAATATCGACCAGATTGACAATCGAACCCTGTTGCTCGCGTAGCAGCGGAGCCGCAGCCTGAGAGAGAAAGAAGGGGGCTTTAAGATTGCTGCCAATCAGGTCGTCCCAATCCCCCTCCGTGGCCTCATCCAAAGGTGTGGGATAGAAACTGGAGGCATTGTTGACCAGCAGATCAAGGCGGTTGTTGATCTGATAGGCCTGATCGACCAGCTTGCCCAAACTTGCAGTGTCATTCAGGTCGGCACGGGCCAGCCGTATCGAATCGGGCCGATGCTGTTCCAGCTGCTGTTTGAGTTTTTCCGCGCCTGTTCTTGAATTTCTGTAGTGCAGCAGAATATTCATCCCTTGGTTGTGCAGCTCGGTTGCAATGGCTGCTCCGATGCGGTGTGCTGCGCCGGTGATCAGGGCGGTTTGACCCGACAGAGAGGAATGACTTTGCGTCATTTGGTGACTCCATGTTTGAATGGTGTCCTCTACTCTAACGGATTCATATAGGTTTCTGAACTATGCCGGACTGTCTCAGCGCTCAAGCAGGAAATTCACCGCAGACACTACCCATGCCGGATACCAAAGCGCAGGCTGTCAGTGAACGCCTGATGCGACAGATTGTACGTGCCATCGAGCAGTCCGGTGGCGCCATACCATTCGATATGTTCATGGATATGGCCCTATATGCACCTGGCCTGGGATACTATGTGGCCGGCAGCCGTAAATTCGGTGACCAGGGGGACTTCATAACCGCGCCTGAAGTCTCACCCCTGTTTGCCCAGTGTCTGGCCCGACAATTGGCGCCGATACTCGATCTACTGCCCTCTGCGGACATCCTCGAGTTTGGTGCCGGTTCAGGCATTTTGGCTGCTGACCTGCTGGAGGCTCTTGCAGCGCTTGATCAACTCCCGGATCGCTACCAGATTCTGGAGGTCAGTCCGGAGTTGAAAAGTCGCCAGAGAGAGACTCTGCAGGCCAGGGTGCCTGATCTGCTGGAGCGGGTTGTCTGGTTGGAACGGATGCCTGCGCAGTTCTCCGGCTGTGTGGTCGCCAATGAACTGCTGGATGCGCTGCCGGTGAGCCGGTTTCGCATTGAGAACGGTGCCATACAGGAGTGTTTTGTCACACAACAGGGGGAGCAGCTGAAGGCCATCTATCGGGAACCGGTTACACCGGGGCTTGAGAGCGCGGTAGAGCAGCTGCAGGCTCAGTACGGTCCTTTCAAATCCATCTATCACTCAGAGGTGAACCTGCGTCAGTCTGCCTGGATAAAAAGCCTGGCCAACGCTGTCACTCAGGGAGTGGTCTTGTTGATCGATTATGGCTACAGCAGTGCCGAGTACTACCATCCGCAACGTGATCAGGGCACTCTGATGTGCCATTTCCGGCATCGTGCCCATAGCGACCCATTCCGCTGGGTCGGTATTCAGGATATTACCTGCCAGGTCGATTTTACCGCCGCTGCCAAAGTGGCGGTTGAATCGGGGTTCAGTCTTGGGGGCTATACCACCCAGGCACATTTTCTGTTGGCCAACGGACTCGATAGCCTGTTGGCGGATTCCGATCCTGAGGATGTGGCCCGACACATGTCGCTGATGCAGGGGGTCAAACGGCTGACACTACCGTCCGAAATGGGTGAGCGTTTCAAAGTGCTGGGTCTACTGAAAGGCCTGCAACACAATCTGCAGGGCTTCTCCATGCGGGATATGTGCGAGCGCCTATAGTCTCAAGCTGCTTGGCTATCACTGTGTTTTAATCCGCAAATGACAAACTAGTGATGTTGGACGATTACCAGCGACCAAATAGTTCACCAATCAATGGAACCCACACACTGACAAAGTCCAGACCAACCATCACGAAAAGCATTGGCGTTTATTAACGTTCATTTGCGGACTTAAAAAAAACAAATCAATTTAACCCCACTGTCGGTTTCTCTGCGTTAGCCCTAATGAAACACAACTCATTCGGGAGCAAACCATGAAATTACGACAATTGAGCCTAACTCTGTCTGCCGCCCTGTTGAGCGGTTTGTTGGCTGCCTGTGGCTCTGCGCCTGAGGCGGAAAGGGACAGGATTACCGACTCCTCTGTGAAGCGACAACAGCAGACGTTGAATGAAGCGGTACAGAATCCTGCACCTGTTCACTCGCCGCAGCAGGATCAAGCCGAGATGGCTGCCCAGGCCCCAGCCCGGTTATCCCTCACCAGACAGGCATACTCCATGGGAAAAATGGCAGCCCAGCCGTCGCTGCACCGGCCAAGTGGCGGAGTGGACCGGGAGCGCTATGGTGAGCTGCCGGAAAACGGCATTCATTCGGTCGTCGATCGACCGGTTTCCACCTTCAGTGTCGATGTGGATAGTGGCGCCTATGCACTGGTCAGGCGGTTTCTCAATCAGGGAAGGATGCCGCCCAGTGACCTGGTACGAGCGGAAGAGCTGATCAACTATTTCAACTATCACTATCCATATCCTGATTCGGCAGAGCACCCGTTCAGCCTGACTACCGAGGTGGGTCCAACCCCCTGGAACATGGGTACCCGTCTGGTCCATATCGGTATTCAGGGGATTGCCACGCCAGCCGATCTGCGACCGGCAGCCAATTTGGTGTTTCTGCTCGATGTTTCGGGTTCGATGAGCGATCAAAACAAACTCCCTCTGCTCAAATCCGCCTTTAAACTGCTGCTCCAACAGCTCACTGCGGAAGACCGGGTCAGTTTGGTGGTCTATGCCGGCGCATCCGGCGTGGTATTGGAGCCGACAGCCGGGGATCAGCGGGGCAAAATCGTCTCAGCCCTGGCGCAGCTGGAGGCCGGTGGTTCGACCCACGGCTCAGCCGGTATTCAGCTCGCATACGAGATGGCGGAACAGGCCCGCATCGAAGGGGGCATCAACCGGGTTATTCTCGCAACCGATGGTGATTTCAATGTGGGCACAGTAGATCATCGGCGCCTTGTGGAGATGATCGAACAGCAACGACAACGGGGCATCTCATTGACGACCTTGGGCTTTGGGCAGGGTAACTACAACGACCATCTGATGGAGCAGCTGGCGGATAGGGGCAATGGCAACTACGCCTACATCGACAACATCAACGAGGCCAGAAAAGTCCTGGTGGAGGAGTTGAGTGCGACCCTTGAAACCATTGCCAAGGATGTGAAGATTGAGGTTGAATGGAATCCGGCACTGGTGGCTGAATATCGTCTGATCGGGTATGAGAACCGGTTGCTGGCTGCTGAGGATTTCAATAACGATAAGGTCGATGCGGGAGATATTGGAGCCGGACATACCGTCACAGCCCTGTATGAGATCGCCTTGCATGAGAGTGATGGCCAGCGTCTCTCACCACGACGCTACCATTCGACGACCGCTAAAAGTCATGAAAAGGGGGATGAACTCGCCTTTTTAAGGCTGCGTTACAAACAGCCCGATCAACATCGATCACAGTTGATCACCCAGCCAATTCCGCTGTCCAATCAAGAGCCACTGGCAGCTACCAGTGAAGTCTATCGCTTCAGTGCCGCGGTAGCCGGTTTTGCACAACTGCTCAGGGGTGGGCGCTATATGGAAGCTTTCGATTTTGATGACGCTGTGGCGTTGGCCAATACGGCCCGGGGTGAGGATCGGTTTGGCTATCGCGGTGAGTTTGTCCGACTGGTCAGATTGGCGGGTTCACTCGCGACACCACTGACTCTGAATGAGTGAATGTTTGAGTTGAGTCCGCACATGAACGCAGATTTTTGTGTAGATAGCTTTATTAAGCGCAATCACTACTGTCGGGAATCTAGCTGAGCGGTGCTTAATCAAACCCTGATTGGTGGGGCCATGCCCCACCAAACACGCTTTGATCAAACACAATGCAGGGCAATGGCAATTTGTGGCATTGGTAAATTCTCACTCAAGATATTGGGTAAACTAAGGTAATGATTGCTTTGTGTCTATTGGCGTTAATTTGCGCACAGATTGTATTAAAAACCAGTAAGGTCTTAATGGCATGAATGACGAGGAGCAGAGTGATGAAGCACTGTTTCGTCTCTTCCGTAAGGGGGATGACCGGGCTTTCGAAACGCTTTATCAGCGCTATCGTCAAACCCTCTATCTGTTTTTGTTACGCAGTACCTACGCTACGGGTGATGCGGATGAGCTCTATCAGGATGTCTGGTCCAGGATCATCTCTGCCGCTAAACCGTTTGATGGCGGTTCATTCAAGGCCTATGCGTTTCGTATTGCCCGTAACCTGATCATCGATCGACATCGTCGTGCTCATCTCACATTGGTATCAGATCAGGAAGCATCGCACGAATCGGTCCAGCCGGGTAAGTCTGTGGAAGAGCAGATACAGGATGAGGAGTGCAGTGAACGCATGAAACGTCATATAGGTCAGCTCCCGGTTGAACAGCGGGAGGTGTTTCTGCTGAAAGAGGAGGCGGGTTTAACACTGGCACAGATTGCGGCAATGATCGATGCGGGTCGCGAGACGGTTAAGAGCAGAATGCGATATGCCCTGAAACAGTTGCGCCAACTGCTGGAGGAGTGCTTGTGAACGAATCAGACAAGCTGCCGGAGGATCCGGGGCTCAACAGACTCTATCGGGGCGGTCGGCATGAAGCGCCAAGTGAAACACTTGATCAGGCGGTGTTGAGTGAGGCACGCGGAGTGACAGCGAAGCGAAGGAATCGCTGGATCGTGCCGCTCTCATCAGCTGCTCTGCTTCTGCTGGGGGTCGGTTTGTCCCTGCCATTGATCGATCTACGCAATGATATTTACCAACAACCGCAGTCTATGCCCGCTCCGGCACCACAGGCTGAATCGCGCTCTGAGAGCGATCAGGCTTTAAGAACGCCCGCTAAAGCACCGGCCAGTCAGGCAATCGAACGGCAAGACCGGGCTGAGCCGGCGCCTCAATCCGAACTGGCTGCACCACCCCTGATGGAGCAACGCGCCAGGACAAAAGCACGGGCAGGTGAAGCAGAGAGAAAACAGCTGCGGGCAGCACCAGAGGCAATCTTGCAATCGACTGATTCTGAGGCCTACCAGAGGCCGCCGGAGCGCTGGCTGGTTGAGATTGAGGCGATGATCGAGTCCGGGCAGGATCAGGCGGCCAGGCGGTCACTGAGTGTCTTCATGGCGACCTATCCTGACTATCCGTTGCCGAAATCCCTACAGATCTGGCAATCCACTCAATAGGGGTGGGATGTGGCCGAACACGTCAGATATCAGTGATTTTTTCGGCTGCGGTTTCTGCTGCGTTGAGAATATAAAACAGCAGGTAATCCATGGTGTTGATGCCGAGTATCCGTTCAGCCGCCTCTTCTCCGCGGTTATCGAGAAACAGCAGGGTAGGGGTGACAAACACACTGTATCGTTGCGAAAAAGCCGAGGCGGCAACACGTTTTCCCTGAAAATCGTTGACCATTTCCCCCTCGTCGACCATTAGCTCTCTTACCAGGGCCTTCTGTTCAAAGTCTCCACTGATACTCATCGGGTAGAGCACCTCCTGTTTCATCCGGTCACAATATCCGCAGTGGTATTGTGAGATCAGTAACACGATGGGTAACTTTCTTTCGCTGGCCTCTATGGCGAGTTTTTGTAAATCGTGGATTTGTGGAATAGCGCTTTGGTCCGCATACGCTGGGCTGAGGAGCAGCAAACAGAGCAGGAGTGTGACCGGCAGAGGCAAATTGGCTCGGATTGGCATGGCGTGAAGATTGTTGTGGTGTTTAGGCCGGGTAACTCAGTCTATCGCTTTCAGCCCCCCAGTGCTGGTAGGCGCACCGCATCCATGCGTATGACAAATAACAGGCTTGGAGAGGAATGCCCTTGGGCCTTTTACCAGGCTCGAGTTAGTCGAGGGCGTCGTAGGATACCAGCAGAGTCTCCTGCAACAGCCTCTCGTACTCTTCCTGGGAATTATAACCAACAATCGGTTCGGCGAGCAGGTTACCATCCGGATCCAGAATCAGCAGAGTTGGTACCGCAAATACCTGATAACGATCCTTGAATTGACGGCTGCGAATCACATCGCCGTTGAAATCGGTGATTTTTCCACCGGCATAGATATCAATCTCTTTGATCACCGGGGGGTTTTGCTCGGTTGAATCGGAGAAGGGTTTGAGAACCTCCTGCTTCAACCTGACGCAATAACCGCAATCCTCGGATTCGAACACTACCATGATTACCGTATGGTTTTGTCGCGCCAGAGCGGAGGCATCTGCCCAATTGGTATTGGAGTTGAGGGATTCTGCAACAGTCAGGCCGCTGCTGAAGAGAAGAAACATCGAGATCAAATACTTCTTTATCATCAGAATTAAACTACATGATTGATGACTTGGTAAGGTAGTATATATAAATTTTCTAATATTGCAATATGTATGGTTTATCTATACTCAGTATTGATTATATGTGTGAAACACTTCACTTTTACCGAAATATCGGTGTTGAAATATAGCAGTATGCTAAATATGATGAGCGCTGTGTTAAATTAGCCAAAAGATCTGCTGTAACCCTTGAACCGGACTGATCCGATCCGTCGATCAGCCACGCGCTACTCGATGACTTGCCGGTAACGGTCGAAGCGCTTGCGATAGCTCTGGTCGGCCAGGTAGCGGGGAACATGACTCTCGATCGATTGTGGCGAGATGCCCAAGGCCAGGAGGCCATTGTCTGTGCAGACACTGTCTGTCTGCAGTGACAGGTAATTGTCCATGGTAAATGGCTTGCCGGGAAACAGCCCAAGCAGCCTGGCCTGCAGACGCGAGAGGCTTGGATTGAGCGGTAGAATCAAACGGTGGAGCCCCAGCTGTCTGGCACAATAACGGACCAACTCTCTCAAGGAGTAGACTTCCGGACCGCACAGGTCGTAGTGGGCTCCGGCCGTCGATGAGTCCTCAAGCGCGCGGGCAAAGGCTTCCGCCACATCACCGACATAGACAGGGGCAAATCGACTGTCAGGGCAGGCCA
>JAHRHW010000431.1 GCA_019100305.1 Candidatus Thiodiazotropha taylori
GATGTCTTTCATTAACAATTCCAATGGTCATCCTTTGGGCTGATGTTTGAGCAGCTGGGATGACCCTGCTGGGGGTGACTGGTTCGGGGAAAACCTTCAGTGTCGCCAATGTGATTCAGCAGGTACAGCGACCAACCCTGGTGTTGGCACCCAACAAGACCCTGGCGGCCCAGCTCTACGGCGAGTTTAAAGAGTTTTTTCCCGACAACGCGGTGGAGTATTTTGTCTCCTACTACGACTACTATCAGCCGGAAGCCTACGTACCGGCCTCCGATACCTTCATCGAGAAGGATGCCTCGATCAACGACCACATCGAGCAGATGCGGTTGTCGGCCACCAAGGCGCTGCTGGAACGGGAGGATACCATCATCGTCGCTACCGTCTCATCGATCTACGGTCTCGGCGATCCCCGCTCCTATCTGGGCATGATGCTGCATCTGAGTCGCGGTGAACTGATCGATCAACGGGCCATTCTGCGCCGTCTGGCCGAGCTTCAATACAAACGTAATGATGTGGAACTGCACCGGGCAACCTTCCGGGTCAGAGGGGAGGTGATCGACATCTACCCGGCGGAATCCGATTCGGAAGCGGTACGGGTAGAGCTGTTCGATGACGAGATCGAACAGCTCTCGATATTCGATCCGTTGACCGGCGAGGTTCTGCGAAAGGTGCCACGCTATTCGATCTTTCCAAAGAGCCACTATGTCACTCCGAGGGAGACGCTGTTGGAGGCGGTGGATCAGATCAAGCTTGAACTGAAAGAGCGGCTGACCCAACTCGAGTCGGCGCACAAACTGGTGGAGGCTCAGCGGCTCGGGCAACGCACCCGTTTTGATATCGAAATGATTACCGAGCTGGGCTACTGCTCGGGGATCGAAAACTACTCCCGCTATCTCTCCGGCCGGTCCGCCGGTGAACCGCCACCAACCCTGTTCGACTATCTGCCGGATAACTCTCTGCTGGTGGTGGATGAGAGCCATGTCACCATTCCTCAGCTTGGTGGGATGTTCCGGGGCGACCGCTCGCGCAAAGAGACCCTGGTGGAGTATGGCTTTCGCCTGCCGTCTGCCCTGGACAATCGACCCTTGAAGTTTGAGGAGTTCGAGCTCCGGTCGCCGCAGACCATCTACGTCAGTGCCACACCCAGGGAGTATGAGATCAACCGCTCCGGCGCCATCGTCGAACAGGTGGTCAGGCCGACCGGATTGATCGATCCGGAAGTGGAGGTGCGTCCTGCCAGCAGTCAGGTTGACGATCTGTTGTCGGAGATCCGACTGCGAGTTGCGCAAAAGGAGCGGGTACTGGTGACCACACTGACCAAGCGCATGGCGGAGGATCTGACCGACTACCTGGGAGATCATGATGTCAGGGTGCGCTATCTGCACTCCGACATTGATACTGTGGAACGGGTCGAGATCATTCGTGATCTGCGACTGGGAGAGTTCGATGTGCTGGTGGGCATCAACCTGCTGCGGGAGGGATTGGATATGCCGGAGGTCTCGCTGGTGGCGATACTGGATGCGGACAAGGAGGGCTTTTTACGCTCGGAAGGTTCTCTGATCCAGACCATCGGCAGGGCGGCACGTAATGCCAATGGCAAAGCGATTCTTTACGCCGACCAGGTGACGGGATCGATGCGACGGGCAATTGATGAGACAGAGCGGCGCCGAGCCAAACAACAGCAGTATAACGAGGCCAACGGCATTACCCCGCAGACCATTCTAAAATCCATCGCCGACATCATGGAGGGTGCCTATCCCGGTGCGCAGATGAACGCCAAAGGCTACGCAAAAGTGGCGGATCAGGAGGCGGAATATGCACAGATGACTCCCAAACAGATGGCCAAGCGGGTGCAGCAGCTGGAGGAACAGATGTACCGGCATGCCCAGGATCTGGAGTTCGAGGAGGCTGCCAGAATCCGGGATCAGATCAAAGATCTTCAGCAGAAAGGGCTGATTGCCTGACCATTTTCATTCCAGCGGAGGGCCTCTGATGGCGGATCAGCCGATAGACCAACTCAGTGCTTGCCGAGATGAAAAATCGATACTCGAAGGGAGTTGCTTTGGAGCGGCAAGGCAGGGTGTTGAATCCATAATACTTACAATTGATATATTTTTTATAGATAGTTTGCGAAAGCCTTTAAAATTTCAGGTGTTATTCTAGAATAGAATCAATCTAAACTATATTTAGCACTGGTGTAACCCAAGGTCGACTATGGCAGATATTGAGGCAATGCTCCACGATATTGAGGCGGAGGCGAACTACGCTTGTCGCATGACTGGCCGCAGTACGCTTAACGACCACGTTCTCGATGCAATGAGCCGGGTACCGCGGCAGCGTTTCGTACGAAAGAACTTCCGCCCTCATGCTTATGACAACAGTCCATTGCCGATCGGCAAGGGGCAGACAATCTCCCAACCCTTTATCGTTGCCCTGATGACCGATCTGGTTGCCCCTAAACGGGATGACAAGGTACTGGAAGTGGGTACCGGTTCCGGTTACCAGACCGCAGTACTGGCCGAGATGGTGGATCAACTCTATACCATCGAGATTATTCCGAAACTGGCCGAGCGATCCCAGCGACTGCTGGAGAAACAGGGTTACAACAACATCAACTATCGAGTTGGCAACGGCTATTTCGGTTGGCCGGAAGAGGCGCCCTTCGATGCCATCATGGTGACAGCGGCCGCAGAAGAGATTCCCCAGCCACTGATCGATCAGTTGGCTCCTGGCGGTCGCCTGGTTCTGCCGGTCGGCAAGCGCCACTACACCCAGGATCTGATCTTGTTGCAAAAGGATCATTCAGGCGAGGTGCATACTTCAAACCTGCTGCCGGTCACTTTTGTACCACTGACCGGAGAGCGATAGACAAGTCTCAATCGGGTTGTTGCCTTGAGGCTTGCAATCTTCATAGGGCTGCCTGTATGATTCGCACCTTTCAGGCGCGTAGCTCAGTTGGTTAGAGCGCTACCTTGACATGGTAGAGGTCGTTGGTTCGACTCCAATCGCGCCTACCAAATTAAATCAAGCACTTATGGTTCGCCCAGAGTGCTTTTTTTATGCAAAAAGGCTGTGGGCTGAAAAATGCGAGCAGGCACTGGAGCAAAAGTATTTATCAAGACTGAAGTGGCCATAGGCAGGCGCTGCTGCC
>JAHRHW010000432.1 GCA_019100305.1 Candidatus Thiodiazotropha taylori
AAGTGACCCTTGCAGCCTGAGTGGTGATGGATTTACTATCCTCCTATGTTATATCGAATCTCAATCATAGTAAGCCTGTGTTTCCTCGTCTTATCGGCCTGTAGCAAGCAGGCGGAACCGACCATTACCCTCTCCCGTGCGGTACAGATCGGTGACATCGACCAGCTGGAGCGAAATCTGCACTGGGGAGCCGACGTCAACAAAGCGGATACCGGCGGTTTGACACCTCTCCACGTGGCGGCCCAGAAAGGCAGCCTGGTGATGAGTAGGATCCTGGTGAAAAACCAGGCCGACCTGGAAGCGGTCGATCCCCAGGGGCATACTCCCCTGCTCAAGGCGCTGATTGCACGAAATCCGATCATTGCTGAATATCTGGTTGAGAAGGGAGCGAAAATCGAACCGAACAGCGCGCTGCATGAGACGGCCGCCCTGGGCAGTGCCGACCGGGATGTGGTCGGCTTTCTCATCAAACTGGGGGCAAAACTCGACAACCAGGACGAGAAAGGCAATACTCCGCTCCACTCCGCGATTCTCAATGATCAAAGGGTCTCGGCAAAGTACCTGATCAATCGTGGCGCAAGCCTGGATATTGCCAACCAGGAGGGCCTGACCCCACTGGGGCTGGCTAAACAGAAAGGCAATCAGGATATCATCCGGATGCTGATACAATTCGGCGCTTCCGAACAACGTTAACACTGTTTTATCAACCTATGGGATCTACTTAACGCTATGGCATCAACACCTGACGAGCTGACAGTCAACTATACGGAAGACGGCATCGATGTGGTCAAAGAACTGGACAAGGTCGTTCTCTCCAAAGGGGCATGGACCACGATTATCTTCCGCTTTCAGGATTGGGATCGCGCCAAGCAGCAATACGGCGCCGACAAGTACACCATTCGTCGCTATCAGAAGCGCAATGGTGAATACATGCAGAAGAGTAAATTCAACATCTCCAGCAAGGATCAGGCGAAAGGCATCATCGATGCCTTGCAGAAGTGGTCGGAAGAGTAGTCCGACAGCCCAACCAGGTTAACTCAGACAATCAACCGTGCAGATTAAATACCAGCGGTGATTCGGGTCCATTTGAGGCCAATCCAATCTCTATCAGCTATAACGGCGCAACCTGCTCGGCCCAGGCCAGCAGGTCGGCAATCAATGCCCGCTTCTGTTCACTCAGCTCCGGATCAGCCTCCAGCTGATCCAGAGTCTGCAGGTAGAGATCCAGGTTGATGCTGCCTCCCCCTTCCTCCATCAACAGGCGTTCACTGCGATACTCCTCCCAGCGCTGGCGCTCCTCCTGATTCAGGGTATCCGGCCAGTTTCTGGCCCGGTAGCGGAACAGCATCTCCACCAGTCTTGGATCATCGAATACCGGCGGAAAATCGGACAGGGTCTCAGGCTCCGCCTCAACAATCTGATTCATTCGCTGTCGGTCACTGCTTGAAAAAAATCCTCCGGAGTAGATCGCCAGATCGGGATCGTTTACCGGCTCGAACTCACGCTGCCGATGGACCTGTTCGATGTCTGCCATGAATCGGTCCGCCTTCAGCAGTGCTGCCCGATGCCGCTCTCCCTGACCGAGGTCGATCTGCCAACGCTCCGTCGATTGCGGATCCAGGGTGTTGATCGGCACCACCACCGGACATTTATTGATGTGTATCGTCTTGATCGGCAGCCGCTCCACATCTTCCGGGAGTTGATCCTTGGGCGTGAACAGACGTTGATACAACGTCTCCACATCAAGCGAGAACAGCGGCTCCGGATCGTAACGTAAATCGTAAACCACGATGCCGTTGGGATTTGCCGGATGTTTGATCAACGGCATCACCATGGCGATACACCCCTGAGCGGCCGGATACATGGCGGAGACATGCAGCACCGACTCACGCTGCTGCAGATTCAGACGTGATGCAACCACCTGTTTGGCACGGCTGTTGAACAGATAGTCGTACAGCTTTGGCTGGCGCTGCTTGACCAGTCTGGCCATGCCGATGGTGGCGTAGACATCCGACAGAGCATCATGAGCGGCGGCGTGCTCTATGCCGTTCGCTACACTCAACTCCTCCAACCGAAAGCTGGTCACCCCCTGGTCGTTTTTCGGCCACTCGATCCCCTCAGGCCGCAGTGCGTGGGTCAATCGAACCATATCGATGATATCCCAGCGGGATGAACCGTTCTGCCACTCTCTGGCATAGGGGTCGTAGAGATTTCGATAGAGGGTATTGCGGGTGACTTCATCGTCGAAGCGCAGACTGTTATAACCCACACCACAGGTTCCCGGCGCTGCCAGCTGTTGATGGATGGCGCGAATGAACTCGGCCTCCACCAGACCATGCTGCTGAGCATACTGAGGGGTTATTCCGGTGATCATGCAGGCGATCGGCTGGGGCAGCATATCATCACTGGGTTTGCAGTAGACAACCAGCGGTTCACCCACAGGATTGAGATCCTCATCGGTGCGCACCCCGGCAAACTGGGAAGCCCTGTCGCGACGGGGATCCGCCCCCCAGGTCTCATAATCGTGCCAATAGAAACTGAATGTCATATTCGTAGGGCCTGTTAACACTCATCCAAAATCGTTAATCCTTACGCCTTTGCTGCACAAACAAAATAAAGGTTAAGAGTAACAGCGGCAGTATCAGAAACCAGTTTTTATCCGGTTGCTGTTGAGGCAGATAGTAGCCGTGGATCCGGTGGGTAAACCCCGCTTCCAGTCCGGCCCCTTCCGCCGCACTCATAAACACCACATCAACCACTCTCAGCCCTTCACTATCCGCTTCGGTCAACAAGCCAAAGGACTCAAGGGAGAGCTCACCCTCCACCGTCGGCGCCTGCAGCAGCACATCCTTTTGTATGAACTCACCACTCTCATCCTCCACCTCCACTTGCACACGCAGCTTGTCACCGGACTGCAGCTCAGCAAGATAGCCATCGATCTGCTGTGGCGGCTGCCACGCCATGGATGGGTAGAACTGCTGCTGCCAGAAATCGGGCCGGAACAGGGAGAACACCACCAGCAGCAGTGCAGCACTCTCCCATAAGCGACTGCGAACGATCAGCCAACCCTGGGTTGCGGAGACAAACAGCAGCATCGCCGCAAGACCCTGCAGTGCGACAAACAGAAAATCCCCC
>JAHRHW010000433.1 GCA_019100305.1 Candidatus Thiodiazotropha taylori
TGAGTGCGCGAAAGATGGTTGGTAACCATGCGGCTGAGTTGCTCTACTGCTCCAGTGGCATCGTTCGGAATAATCTGAATCGTTCTCTGGAAAGCGGGCAACCCTTTACCGAGAGAGAGCATCAGCTGGAGTTGCAGGAGGGTCGCGAGATCACCGTGGACTGCACAGTGATTCCACTGAGATCCGGTCAGTATGTGAGTGAGTTTCTGGTGGAAATTCAGCAGGTGGACCGGCAATTACGTATCACTCGGGAGGAGCAGATCCTGTCGCGCAATCAGGCCAGTCGTGCGTTGGTGAAGGGGTTGGCCCACGAGATCAAGAATCCACTGGGGGGTCTGCGTGGAGCGGCGCAACTGCTGGAGCGAGAGCTTCCGGACCAATCCCTGACCGAATATACCCAGATCATCATTGAAGAGGCGGATCGACTGCAGAATCTGGTCGATACCATGCTGGGACCAAACCGGATTCCGGAGATGAAAGCCGTCAATGTTCACCAGGTCATGGAGCGGGTCTGCAGTCTGGTGCAGGCTGAGTCCGGACCGAATCTGAATGTGATCAAGAACTACGATCCAAGTATTCCCGATCTCAATGGCGATATGGATCAGCTGATACAGGCCTTTCTCAATATCGTTCGGAATGGTGTCAGAGCGGCCGGCTCCCATGGCGTGGTGGGTATCACCAGTCGGGTGTTGCGCCAGTTCACCATTGGCAACATCCGCCACCGGCTGGTGATCTCGATCGAGATCTGTGACAACGGCCCCGGGATTCCACCGGAGCTGCAGGAGCGGGTCTTTTTCCCGCTGGTCTCCGGCAGCAACGGCATGGGTCTCGGTCTTTCCATATCCCAGACCCTGATCAATCGACATCAGGGGCTGATTGAATTCACCAGCAAGCCTGGTGAAACCGTATTTAGAGTATTACTTCCTTTGGAGCAGGTAGATGGATAGAGCATGCCGCGTATGGGTGATCGATGATGATCGCTCGATTCGATGGGTTTTGGAAAAAACCCTGGAAAAGGCGGAGATGGAGGTTACCAGTTTCGAGAGTGCGGACAGCGTGCTCAGTTCACTGGATAAAGGCCAGCCCGATGTGGTTGTTTCCGATATCCGCATGCCGGGTATGGATGGTCTGGAGCTGCTGGAGTTACTGCATGCCCGCTATCCAAACCTGCCGGTGATCATCATGACCGCCCATTCGGATCTGGACAGTGCTGTCTCCGCCTATCATGGTGGGGCTTTCGAATATCTGCCCAAACCCTTCGATGTGGATGAGGCCGTTCAGCAGATACGCCGCGCCTGCCGTCAGCAGTTGACGGTGGAAGAGCAGCCGCAAATCGATACCAGCGATGGGGGTAAGGAGATCATCGGCGAAGCGCCTGCGATGCAGGAGGTGTTTCGGGCGATCGGCCGTCTGGCCCGGTCGAATATCACCGTATTGATCAATGGCGAATCGGGTACCGGTAAGGAGCTGGTTGCCCACGCGCTGCATCGGCACAGCAGCCGTGCTGAAGGACCGTTTATCGCTCTTAATATGGCGGCGATTCCAAAGGACCTGATGGAATCGGAACTGTTCGGCCATGAGCGAGGAGCCTTTACCGGTGCTCAGACCCGGCGGGTCGGCCGGTTTGAACAGGCGGATACCGGCACCCTGTTTCTGGATGAGATCGGCGACATGCCGGCTGAGTTACAGACCAGACTGCTCCGGGTGCTGGCCGACGGTGAGTTCTATCGGGTGGGTGGACATGAGCCGGTCAAGGTCGATGTAAGGATCATTGCGGCAACCCACCAGCATCTGGAGGGACTGGTCAAGGAGGGGGCGTTTCGCGAAGATCTGTTCCATCGACTGAATGTGATCCGTATCCATCTGCCCTCTCTGCGTCAGCGCCGTGAGGACATACCCTTGCTACTCAACCATTTTCTCAAGA
Organism: Candidatus Thiodiazotropha taylori; assembly: GCA_019100305.1. Lineage (GTDB taxonomy): Bacteria > Pseudomonadota > Gammaproteobacteria > Chromatiales > Chromatiaceae > Thiodiazotropha. The sequence continues at coordinate 1,925 of JAHRHW010000433.1, forward strand.
CCGCAGCAGAAGAGTTGGCGGTGGATTTCAAGGTGCTGCTGCCTGACACGGAAAGCTATCTGAGTCAGTTGGAGTGGCCTGGCAATGTCAGGCAACTGGAAAACACGGCCCGTTGGCTGACTGTGATGGCGTCCGGGCAGGAGATCCACATCGACGATCTGCCGACTGAGCTGAAAGAGTCCGATACCACTACATCACCTCAGGATGATTGGCGTCAATTACTGAGAGGCTGGGTGAAACGGCGTCTACAGGAGGGATGTGAAGGTATCCTGAATGAAGCGGAACCCGATTTTGAAACGGTGATGATCGAGACTGCCCTTGAGCATACAGCCGGTAAACGACAGGATGCGGCGAGACTGCTTGGGTGGGGGCGCAACACCCTGACCCGAAAGATCAAAGAGCTCGGTATGGAAGAGAGTTGAGCTCGATTGCATAAACCCGGCGACTCAGTTGTGATCCTCAGCCGGATTGGGCTGGGCAAATTAGTGCCTTCCCCAGAAAATTCCGGGTATCAGGCTTTTGTCCGAAGCGTGCACTGGGGTTAAGATGCTGCATCCGAAGCAGCCCCTCTGCGGGGTTGTGATCTCAAGTTTCAAAAACGTAGGTGTAGCATGGATTCCAGTACTATCGATCTGCCGAACAGCGAAATCGAATCTGTAAAATTCGAAGCCGGCAGACTGACCATCTCTTTTTCACGGGTGATCATCATCAAGACCATGAGTGGCTCCGCTGAACGTACCCGCTGGTACCAGGCCGGTGAGCTGATCTTTGAGGAAGCGGAACTTGAATCGTCACTCCCCGAATGCCCCTGTATCTGCGAAGGGGGGGATGTGGGTGAGAATGTCTACACTTATCGGGATATGATTCCGTTGCCTTTGGAGAGCCAGGGCAGAGCAAGATGCGACCTGAAAATCAAAGACCAGGAACCTCTGCAGGCCTGGGCGGAAGGGGTCAGACTGGCGATGAAGGAGAGACCCCGCTACATCGAACATCTGCGGGAATCTGATTAACCACGGCGGGACGCACCGGTAACGGCAGACTTGTCCACTGAAGCAAGATGATGGGCTGCCCGAGTGGTCTCAGGCAGTTTATAGCGAGTGGTAGCAGCCAATACATAGTTCAAGGCGCTGCTCAGTGAAATCCGGTGACCAATCGAAACATAGATT
>JAHRHW010000434.1 GCA_019100305.1 Candidatus Thiodiazotropha taylori
GGAAGTCGAGGAGGCCGAAAAGCAGTTGGCTGACATGGAAGAGCTCGGTGATGACGACCGACAACAACTTCAGGGTGGCAAAAGTTACATCCGGCCGGAGTATTTCGAACGGGTTAAGAAGGCGCAACGGGAACTGGACGAGGCTAAAAAGCGCCTGAAGAAAATACGTGGTTATTGATGCAGATCTATCTGGTTGGCGGGGCTGTCAGGGACCGATTACTCGGTAGGCTGGTCAGCGAAAAAGATTATGTGGTGGTCGGGGCAAGCCCGGCACAGATGCTCGATTTAGGCTATCGTCAGGTGGGCCGGGATTTTCCGGTTTTTCTTCACCCGCAAACCAATGAAGAGTATGCCTTGGCGCGTACACTCCGTTATAACAACCATCAGCCTGGCGTGGTGGTTGCTGAACCAGGTGTGACTCTGGAGGAGGACCTTGAGCGTCGTGATCTGACCATCAATGCAATCGCTGAAGATGGTGACGGTAATCTGATCGATCCTTTCAATGGGGTTGAGGATCTGAACAATCGTGTGTTGCGCCATGTCTCCGGCGCGTTCACAGACGACCCGGTTCGTGTACTGCGACTGGCCAGGTTCATGGCGCGTTTCAGTGACCCCCCGTTCACCATTGCCCCGCAAACGTCTGAGTTGATTCGCTCCATGGTTGAAGCCGGTGAGTTGGACAACCTGGTCGCCGAACGGGTCTGGCAGGAGATCAGTCGGGCCTTGCTCGAGGCAGGTCCGGAGCGTTTCTTTGAGTGCCTTCGGGAGCTGGGTGTTCTTGGCCGTATACTTCCCGAAATCGATAACCTGTGGGGTGTGCCGCAACCTATCCGGTGGCACCCGGAAGTGGATTGTGGTGTCCACACCATGATGGCATTGAGGAGAGCCTGTGCATTGAGTTCTGCTGCCGAGGTTCGCTACGCCACACTGACACACGATCTGGGTAAGGCGACCACAGCAAAAAACATACTGCCCAGCCACCATGGTCATGAAGCCAGGGGCGCTGAACTGATCAAAACCCTGGGCCAGCGTTTGAAGGTCCCCTCCGGCTTTACCGACCTGGCTCAACGGGCGGCGACTTACCATACCCATCTGCACCACCTCTACGAGCTCAAACCGACAACCGTTCTGAAACTATTTGAGGGTCTGGATGCATTCAGAAAGCCACGCAATCTGGAGTGGTTTGTGTTGGTCTGTCAGGCTGACTTTCAGGGGCGCGAAGGGTTTGAAGAACAGGACTATCCACAAGCCAGGGACCTGATGAGCGCCTATCGAGCTGCCTGCAGTGTGGAGTCGAAACAGTTGCCCAAAGGTCTCGTGGGACCGATGGTGGGTATAGCCATGAGGCGGGCCAGAAGCGCGAAAATTGCCGCTGTAATGAATGCACTTAAACAACAACAGGAGTGCCAGCAACAGTGACGATCAGGTTTGTGCAGACAGATCAGGAGATCCAGCGCACCGCTCTTATGAGCGGGAGAGCTTACCAAAGTCCGGATTTCACTTCACTGCCTCCCTCAACGGCAGCGACTGAGTGTGTAGCGCTGAGATTCTCAACCGACCAGGCGGTCAAAAATCCTGAAACCGGCGATATAGGTGCCCGCTGCCGAGCCTATGGTACTGAATAGAAACACCAGCAGGGTACGCGAGACCCGGTTGCGCCACCAGCCTTTGGCTGTGGTGGTGTCGTCGCGAAGCTGACTGAAGTCCGCCACCGTGGGTTTGCGTAGAAACACCTCGGCCAGTGAGGTCACCATACCGGCACCCACTGCCGGGTTGAGGGAGGTCAGGGGGGCAGCGAGAAAGGCGGTCAGGATGGTCAGTGGGTGGGCGGCTGCCAGCAGCGCCCCCAGGGCGGAGAGGCCGCCATTGATCAATACCCAGTCCATAAGCAGCTCCATGCCCAGCTCCGGACTGCGGCTGAAACCGACAACAAAGCCACTGACCACCAGCAGTGCAATGGCCCAGGGAATGATCTTTGGCCAGCGGCTGGGTTTGGGCTCCTCTTCAAGCTGTTCAATGGTGGTGGTTGGGGTCTGCTGTTCTGAGGCCTCCAGATAGCGGGCGATGCCGTTCATGTGCCCGGCCCCGATTACCACCAGCAGATTCTCATGACCCGCCTTTTCGATCTCCTGTTTGAGTCTTGCCGCCATGTACCGATCCCGTTCATCGATCAGTGGCAGATAGAGATCCTGCCGGTCTTCGGCAAATTCCGCAAAGGTAGTCTCCAGGATATCGCCCTCTTTCAGGTGCTCGATCTCCTCTTCTGTAACTTGCTCTTTGGAGAGGATGCTGGTCAGCAGACCGGTAAACAGGGTCAGCCGTTTCCACCAGGAGAGATTACCGGCAACCCGCTTCAGGGTGGTGCTGATCTCCCGGTCGATGAGCAGCAGTGGTTTTTCTGACTCCTGGGCGATGCGGATCGCCTCTCTCTGTTCAGCGCCCGGTGCTATGCCGAACTGGTTGGCCAGACGCTGTTGGTAGGCACCCAATGCCAGGTTTGCCATGACCATCATCACCCGGCCCTGCCTGACCACCTTGAACAGATCCATCTTCGCCAGGTCATCCGGGTTGATCAGTGCATTGAAGCGGCTGGGGCAGAGCTCCACGGCAACCGCATCATAGTCGCCGGTTTGCAGCAGTTCCTCCACCTTTTCAGCGCTGTTCCGGGAGACATGGGCCGTTCCCAGCAGGGTAATTTTACTCTCTCCCAGAAGGAGTTCCTTCTGAGGTTCCCGGTTATTTTCTGTCATCTATATGGTTTGGGTCGTTTCAAAAGCCCGACATTGTAGCAGCCTTGCCGGATGAACGGACGAATGATTGCAGAGGTTATGGCGGTTTCCTGACCACTGAAAGCAGTGGCCCTCGAAGGCCGCTTTCGTCACTGCCGCTGCCAAAATGGTCAGATCTCTGATAACTTACTGACTCTGAAGGTAAGCTGGTAGAGTTTGCTACGATTAACACGACTTACTCAGTCGCCGGGTTAATAACTTACGGATAGGTTTTTTATCCAATCTGAAATCATGGATTCCGATGCAAAATAACATTGTCTTGCATCAAGCCACTGTAACCCGTGAACGGCGGGAGCAGATG
>JAHRHW010000435.1 GCA_019100305.1 Candidatus Thiodiazotropha taylori
TGGTCGCGGTCTATCAGGATGCCACCGGCACTGCGATGGACACCGCACTCTCCTATGCTTCCGCCATCGGCGGTGGTCGTACCGGTATTATCGAGACCACTTTCAAGGATGAGACCGAAACCGATCTGTTCGGTGAGCAGGCGGTACTCTGCGGTGGTGCGGTCGAGCTGGTGAAGGCCGGCTTCGAAACCCTGACCGAGGCCGGTTATGCCCCGGAAATGGCCTACTTCGAGTGTCTGCACGAGTTGAAGCTGATCGTCGACCTGATGTACGAAGGCGGTATCGCCAACATGAACTACTCCATCTCCAACAATGCGGAGTATGGTGAGTACGTGACCGGTCCCAAGGTGATCAATGACGAGAGCCGTTGGGCGATGAGAGAGGCGCTGCACAATATCCAGACCGGTGAATATGCCAAAAACTTCGTCTCCGAAGGCGCCTTGGGTTACCCTTCGATGACCGCCTATCGCCGACTCAACGAAGAGCACCCGATCGAGCAGGTGGGTGAGCGTCTGCGTGGCATGATGCCCTGGATCAAGAAGATCGTCGATAAATCCAAAAACTGATCCTTAACTGACACTGGCCCGGTTCTCTTTGAGCCGGGCCACTTTGACTCCCCGCCTGCTGCAGACACCCCATGCAACGAATCGGTTGACTGCAGAATTCGAAAACTGCTCTATCCAGTCTCTCATTATCCTGTTAGATCGATAAAACCTGGCCGGAATGGATATGATCTGGGGCAGAATCGTCTATAATGGCGGGTTTTCCAAGCTTCTTTTGTGGGAGATTCCGGATGTCCAAAGCGGATGTTAAAAAGGTGGTTCTGGCCTATTCAGGCGGTCTTGATACCTCGATCATCGTCAAATGGCTGCAGGATGAGTATCAGTGTGAGGTGGTGACCTTCACCGCCGATGTTGGTCAGGGTGAAGAGGTCGAGCCGGTGCGTGCCAAGGCCGAAGCCGCCGGTATCAAAGAGATCTATATCGAGGATCTGACCGAAGAGTTCGTACGTGACTACGTCTTCCCCATGTTTCGAGCCAATGCGATCTATGAGGGTGAGTATCTGCTCGGTACCTCCATTGCCCGTCCGCTGATCGCCAAGCGACTGATCGAAATTGCCAATGAGACCGGTGCGGATGCGATCTCCCATGGGGCCACTGGCAAAGGAAATGACCAGGTTCGCTTCGAGCTTGGCGCGTACGCCCTGCGCCCGGATATCAAGATCATCGCCCCCTGGCGGGAGTGGGATCTGAACTCCCGAGAAAAACTGCTCGCCTACGCAGAGGATCACGGCATCTCCATCGAGATGAAACGGGAGGGCAAGAAGTCCCCCTACTCAATGGACGCGAATCTGCTGCACATCTCCTACGAAGGCTACGATCTGGAAGACCCCTGGACCGAGCCGGGCAACGAGATGTGGCGCTGGTCGGTCTCACCCGAGGAGGCGCCGGATCAGGCGACCACCATCGAGATCGGCTTCGAACAGGGTGATCCGGTCTCCATCGACGGTGAGCGTCTCTCCCCCGCGGCACTGCTGCTCAAGCTCAACCAGCTGGGTGGGGCCAACGGCATCGGTCGGGCGGACATCGTGGAGAATCGTTATGTGGGCATGAAATCACGGGGCTGCTATGAGACCCCCGGCGGTACCATTCTGCTGAAGGCCCATCGTGCGATGGAGTCCCTGACCCTGGATCGTGAAGCGGCCCACATGAAAGATGAGCTGATGCCCCGCTATGCGAAGCTGATCTACAATGGCTACTGGTTTGCCCCGGAGCGGGAGATGTTGCAGGCCGCCATCGACAAGACCCAGACCGTAGTGAACGGTGTGGTGCGGGTCAAGCTCTATAAAGGCAACGTCAACATCGTTGGCCGCAAGTCCGACACCAACAGCCTGTTCGATGAGTCGATCGCCACCTTTGAAGACGATGCGGGCGCCTACAATCAGCAGGATGCGGAGGGCTTTATCAAGCTCAACGCTCTGCGCCTGAGAGTTGCCGCCAGCAAAGAGGATTGAAGGCGTTATTTAGTCTTTCTCAAAGCGTTGTTGGTGGGGCATGGCCCCACCCTCCTACAACCTGATTTAAACGCTAGGGTGGGGCCATGCCCCACCAAATCCACTCAAAACTCAGCTACTCAATAACCTGAGCGGCAGCACGCAGGATCAGGCCGCTGTCGGCACCGGCTTTGTGCGCCTCTTCGCTGAGCATGCGGCGCCATTTCTTCGCCCCCGGCAGGCCTTGAAACAGTCCCAGGATGTGCCGTGTGATCCGGTTGATCGGTGTGCCCGCTGAGAGCTCCTGATCGATGTAAGGGATCATCGATTCGATGATCTGGTGACGGCTTGCCGGGCTTCTCTCGGAACCGTAAATCAGACTGTCTGCCTGAGAGAGGATCCACGGATTGTTGTATGCCTCCCTTCCGATCATCACCCCATCCACCTGTTTCAGGTTCTGCTCGACCTGCTCAAGGGTGGTGATGCCACCATTGATGATGATCTGCAGATCGGGGAAATCCCGCTTCAGCTGATGCACCGTTTCATAGTGCAGGGGTGGGATCTCCCGGTTCTCCTTGGGACTCAAGCCCTGCAGCCAGGCTTTGCGCGCATGGACGATAAAAGTCTCGCAACCGGCGTCAGAGACCTTGCCGACAAAATCACACAGCGCCTGGTAGCTGTCCTGGTCGTCCACGCCGATGCGGTGTTTGACCGTGACATCGATCGCGACCTGGTCGCGCATTGCCTTGACACAGTCTGCCACCAGCTCCGGGGTAAGCATCAGGCAAGCACCGAAGCGGCCCGATTGAACGCGATCTGAGGGACAGCCCACATTCAGATTGATCTCATCGTAGCCCCACGCTTCACCCAGTTTGGCGCACTGCGCCATCGCCTCGGGCTCACTGCCCCCAAGCTGCAGGGCCACCGGGTGTTCGCTGGGATCGAAATCGAGAAAGCGGGCAACTCTTTCATAGCAAAATAAAACTAGTCAGCTATTAGAGAAGCACAATTTGTATCCATCGGAATACCAATAATTTGTCTGTATAACTTAGTACCAAACCTAATGAAAATATTATCTAAAAGATAT
>JAHRHW010000054.1 GCA_019100305.1 Candidatus Thiodiazotropha taylori
GCGGGTAGGCTTGTCCTCATTTCGCAGCGAGACCCCCTGGCGAATAGTTGCTGCCTGGACTTGCTGCAGCGGATGCTTCAACGTCACCAGATAGGTTTTGCCACAGCTCCGGCCCGGTGAGGTGATCCGGTGTGACCACTGTCCGTCATCGGTGACCAGTACCAGTCCGGTGGCATCGATATCGAGCCGTCCCGCGATATGCAGAGTCTCGGGCCGTTTCAGATGCAACAGATCCAGGATGGTGCGATGGCTGGGATCCCGCGTGGCACAGACCACCCCCGCCGGTTTGTTCACCATGTAGTAGCGGGGCAGGGGTCTCTCCAGCAGTTGCTCATCCAAGTGGATCTGCGTGACGCTGTCGACCTGATGGGTCGGCTGGGTGATCACCGAACCATCGATGCTCACCCGCCCGGCACGGATCATCTGGCGTGATTCGGAGCGACTCAGTTCAGTCACCTGACTGAGATACCGGTCCAGCCTCATAACGCTTTGTAGAGCTTACTCCCCTGCTGCTTGAACTCGACAGCTTTCTCTTCCATACCCTGTTGCAGAGCTTCGCCGTCACTCATGCCGTGGGTCTTGGCGTACTCCCGCACATCCTGGGTAATCTTCATGGAGCAGAAGTGGGGGCCACACATGGAGCAGAAGTGGGCGACTTTGTGGGCCTGATGCGGCAGCGTCTCATCGTGGAACTCGATCGCCCGCTGGGGATCGAGACTGAGGGCGAACTGATCCTCCCAACGGAATTCGAAGCGCGCCTTGGACATGGCATTGTCCTGCAGCTGGGCGCCAGGAAATCCTTTTGCCAGATCGGCGGCATGCGCCGCCACCTTGTAGGTGATGATGCCCTCACGAACATCCTCTTTATTCGGCAGGCCAAGGTGCTCTTTGGGGGTTACATAACAGAGCATGGCGGTACCGTACCAACCGATCTGCGCCGCGCCGATACCGGAACTGAAGTGGTCATAGCCGGGGGAGATATCGGTCACCAGTGGGCCCAGGGTATAGAAAGGCGCTTCGAAACAGTCTTCCAGCTCCTTCTCCATATTCTCCTTGATCATCTGCATCGGTACATGACCCGGCCCTTCGATCATCACCTGAACGTCGTGCTCCCAGGCCACCTTGGTCAACTCACCCAGGGTCTCCAACTCACTGAACTGGGCCGCATCGTTGGCATCGGCCAGCGATCCGGGACGCAGGCCGTCCCCCAGAGAGAAGGCCACATCGTAAGCCTTCATGATCTCGCAGATCTCCTCGAAATGGGTGTAGAGGAAGTTCTCCTGATGGTGAGCCAGGCACCACTTGGCGAGAATCGAACCACCACGGGAGACGATGCCGGTCACCCGCTCCGCCGTCAAAGGAACATAGCGCAGCAGCACACCGGCATGAATGGTGAAATAGTCCACCCCCTGCTCGGCCTGCTCGATCAGGGTGTCGCGCATGATCTCCCAACTGAGCTCCTCCGCCTTGCCATCAACCTTTTCCAAGGCCTGGTAGATGGGCACTGTGCCGATCGGCATCGGCGCATTGCGCAGGATCCACTCCCGGGTCTCATGGATATTGTTGCCGGTTGAGAGATCCATCAGGGTGTCACCGCCCCAGCGGGCAGACCAGGCCATCTTCTCCACCTCTTCCCCGATTGAAGAGGTGATTGCACTGTTGCCGATGTTGGTGTTGATCTTGACGCGAAAATTCCGCCCGATGATCATCGGTTCCAGTTCCGGATGGTTAATATTGGCTGGGATGATCGCCCGGCCGGCGGCCAGCTCGGAGCGGACGAACTCGGCGCTGATCTCATCGGGGATCTTGGCACCGAAACCCTCACCGGCGTGCTGGCGCAGCAGTTTGGCGTAGCGGGGATCCTCACGCAGCTCCCGCAGACGACAGTTTTCCCGGATCGCCACAAACTCCATCTCCGGGGTGATGATGCCCTGCCGGGCATAGTGCATCTGGGTCACATTGGCGCCCGCTTTAGCGCGACGCGGTGCACGGATATGTTCGAAGCGCAGATGAGCCAGCTCGGGATCATTTTGACGACTCTGCCCATACTCGGATGTTGGGCCATCGAGCAGTTGTGTATCCTCCCGCGCCTCAATCCAGGGGGTACGCAGATCAGGCATCCCCTGCATCAGATCGATGCTCTGCTGAGGATCGGTAAAGGGGCCGGACGTATCGTAGATAGGGATCGGAGGATTCTCTTCCGCACCGAAACTGGCCGAGGTGGCCTCCTGCTCGACCTGCCGCATTGGCACCCGGATATCCGGCGTCGAACCCTCTACATAGATTTTGCTTGAGTTGTAGAAGGGACGGGTAACCTCCTCTGAAAGCGTGGCGGTCTTTTTGATGAAATCTTCTGGAATGGCGCTCATGGTGGAAACCTCGTTTGGGCAGAGAGCGCGAACACCCCAGTGGGTTTCACAGCTTCCCTCCGCCGGTATGATCCGGATCAGGTGAATAAGGGTTTATCTCAGCCCGCGAACACACCACAGGACACCCCTAGCCTTTGATTCGCAGGAGTATAACCCGAAACTACCCGATTCGCGCGACCGCACAGACTGATCCAGCCTGGGGAGTGGTTGGGCTGAGTCCTGTCGATCGCTTGCGGCTAAAAGAGCGTAAATCACCAAAAGCCTTTTTTTACAGTTACTTAGGAATATTTTAATAGTAATTTAAGGGATTATTGAGAATAACCCAGGCCCATAAAATACAAGGATTTATTTCCATACAGCATTGACCAGGCGAGGTCACCCATGTAACGAGCTACCCCCTTCGAAATCTTGCCCAAGCGGTTTAAAAAACGTAGGCTAATGCCTCTGCCAGCTTAAACCATAATAAAATTCAGGATATTTCGCATGATGGCAAACCAGTTTGAAAAAGCCCGATTCAACATGGTGGAACAGCAGGTTCGTCCATGGGAAGTGATCGACCCAAGAGTTTTGAAGCTCATGGAGAGTCTGCCGAGGGAGGCCTTTGTTCCGGACACCTACCAGGATCTCGCCTATGCGGATATCGAAATTCCCATCGGCCAGGGCCATAGCATGATGTTCCCACGACTCGAAGGCCGGCTGATGCAGGCACTCGACCTGCGACCCGGGGATAAAGTTCTGGAGGTAGGCACCGGCAGCGGCTACCTGACAGCCTGTCTGGCAGGCCTGGCTGAAAAAGTGGTCAGCATCGACATCCACCGGGAGTTTACCGATGCCGCTGAGAGCAAACTTGAGCAGCAGGGTGTAAAGAACGTGATGCTGCTGAACGGCGATGCACTGGCGGGGCCTGTACAGGGCGCTCCATTCGATGCGATTGCGGTAACCGGATCCCTGCCCACCAGCCAGCAGGCTGAGATATTCCGGCAACAGTTGGCGCCGGGTGGACGGATGTTCGTGATCATTGGTCAGGCTCCGGTGATGAGCTGCCAGCTGATCACCCGACACAATGAGAAGGTATTCCAGGAAGAGAGCATTTTCGAAACCGAGGTCTCTCCCCTGGAGAATGCACCGGCACCGGTTGAATTCAATTTCTAGCCCATTACTGTTGTTGCCGCCCTGGGCGTGCAGCAACACGATAAGAATAAACATAAGACTGATTGAAGTTTGCTTTCCGGGCCGCACATGGCCCGGCACCTTATATAACAATAATCATTCAGCCTGCAGATGGATGGACTGCAGCGACAAAAACGCCTGTTGGTAACGGCCATCGATTATTAAGAAGAGCAGAGGGAGATCATGAGTATAAACAAAAGCACACTACCGCTGACCCATGCAGCAACCAGTCAATTGTTGATCGTCAATGCCCAGGAGAGGCTGACCAAAGCGATGCCGGAGCAGGACCTGCAAAATATGGTCCCAAACGTCATCCAATTGAGTAAGGCCGCGAGCCTGCTGGATGTCCCAATCACCCTGTCGGAGCACTATGGAAAGGGCTTGGGCAATACCCTTTCAGAAATCACCGAACACCTCCCCCCACACACCAAAGCCAAGGACAAACTGACCTTCTCCTGTTGTACCGCACCCGGCTTTGAAGAGGAGTTGGCCGAACACGGCTCGCGAAAACAGATCGTGATGGTCGGCCTGGAAGCCCACATCTGCATTCTGCAGACTGCCGCCGGGCTCCAGCAATGGGGTTATCAGGTGTTTGTGGTGGAAGATGGCATCGCCTCCCGCAAAGCCATGCACCGGGAAAATGCACTCATGCGGATGCGTCGTGGCGGCATCAATATCACCAACATGGAGTCTGTCATCTTTGAGTGGATGGGCGATGCCAGCCATCCGAAATTCAAAGAGATATCCCAGCTGATCCGCTGACCCTCAGAAACAAGCAACCTGGGCGATCTGCAAACTGAATAGATCAAGCGGTAGTTATCCCCATCCAACTTTGTGGGGATAACTACTCTGGCCTCGGTCCTGCAAAACCCCTCTCCTTGCTACAAACACAGCGGATTCAAACAGCCTCTCGGGGATGAGCATGCCAGGCACTACAAACCACACCAGGATCCAAGCAAATTAAAGAGATTTAATTAAACGTCGATACATTCTTTTGCAGCATGCCAGCCATAAAAAGCTGTTTCGCGCTCTGGAACAGGGATATTGATCACTAGCCGGATAGGTGCTTCAGCAGAGCAATCAATCGCTTCTTCTGTAACTAAATCCGCTGAGGTCAGTAAGATGTCATTCCTGAACAATCTCTCAATCAAAATACGTCTCTCAATCCTGGTTGGCATTCTACTGCTTAACACCATATTCATCGGCCTGCTTGGACTGCGTGGCATGCAGCAGGCCGACCATGCCATCGATGAGCTCTACAACGTGGAGATGAGCCATATGCTTGATCTCACGACGGTAATTGAGAAACTGGAAAACAGCCGGGCGCAGATCCTGCTGGCGCTGCAGCACGACCCAAGCTCAGCTTTTGCCAAAATGCATAACCATAAAGTTGATATGCATACCCGCAAGATCGAAGAGAACATCGAGATAATCGACACCCGCTGGGAGGAGTTCACCAGATCTCATCTCGACAGTGAAGAGCAGCGACTGGTTGAAACATTCACCAAGGACCTCAAACATCTGGAACATGATGGACTGATTCCCGTCGATAAATTACTGCTGGATGGTCAGTTCTACGAGGCTAACCAACTACTGCTGACTGTTATCAATCCGGCACTGCAAAAGATCCAGGCAACCACCACAGAGCTGCTGAAGATCCAAGAGAACAAGGCCGCCCATGCCTTCGAGGAGACCCATGCCGCCTATCAAAGCATGCTCTCCCTGGTGACTGGCAGCCTGGTGGTTGGGGCCCTGTTCGGCATCCTGCTGGCCTATCTGATCATCAGTGAAATCAGCAAAGGTGTCAGCCAGATTGAGCACAGCGCCCACCTGCTCGCAGACGGTCAATTGCTGACCCGGGTCGATAACAACAATAAAGACGAAATCGGCCAGATTGCGATGGCCTTCAATCGCATGGCGCAGCAGTTTCACGATGCGATAAACCAGGTCAAGGACTCTGTGGTGCAGCTCGCGTCGGCTGCCGAAGAGACCTCCGTGGTTACCAACCAGACCACCGTCGGTATCAATCAGCAATTGAACGAGACCAGCCAGGTTGCCACGGCGATGAATCAGATGAGCACCACGGTTCAGGAGGTAGCCAGAAATGCCATCGATGCCGCCAACGCAGCCCGCGAAGCAGATACCACATTCATCGAGGGTAAAACGGTCATCGATCAGGTCATCGAGGGAATCAACAGTCTGGCCTACGAGGTGGAGCAGGCCGCAACGGTCATCCAGGAACTTGAAACCGAGAGCCGCAATATCGGCTCGGTTCTGGATGTGATCAAAAGCATTGCGGAACAGACCAACCTGCTGGCCCTGAATGCGGCCATCGAGGCGGCCCGCGCCGGTGAGCAGGGTCGGGGTTTCGCGGTGGTCGCGGATGAGGTTCGCACCCTCGCCGGCCGTACCCAGGACTCCACCCAGGAGATCGAGGAGATGATCAGCAAACTTCAGGAGGGCGCGGACAATGCGGTAAAGGTGATGGCACGGGGCAACGAAATGACCCATTCCAGGGTTGAGCAAGCCGCCTCAGCCGGCCAGGCACTGGAGAAGATTAATACCGCCATGAGCGTAATTACCGAGATGAACACTCAGATCGCCAGCGCTGCGGAACAGCAGAGCTCGGTTACCGAAGAGATCAATCGCAGTATCGTCAGTATCAATGAAGTCTCGGAGCAGTCCGCCACCGGAGCTCAACAGACCACCCAGGCGAGCGCGGATGTGGCAAAACTGGCAGAACAACTGAAATCCCTTGTGGAACGCTTCAAAGTCTGATTTCCCTAAAATCTGGCCGGCGTTCACGCCGGTCAGATGGACGGCACCCGTCCCCCCATCGACAAACCCTTCTCAGATCGGCTGAAACCAATAACCTCGCATGATCAAGATCCTCTCTCAGGCACCGCTGGCCAAGCGGTGTTTTCCTGCAAAATGTGAAAAAAACGACAAAGTGTCGACATATTTGAATTTATTGTCTATAAAATAGGGACGCCAACCCTATTATTACTAAAATATGTCGACACATAACCGGCAATCAACAACCAGAGGAACCAGAGAAATGTCCATATATGCTGAGATCTACAACCACTCCTTGGATGACCCACAGGCCTTTTGGGGCGATGTTGCGCAGGGTCTGCATTGGGACAAACCATGGGATCAGGTTTTGGATGAATCCGCTCAACCCTCGCCACGCTGGTTTGTCGGCGGACAGCTCAACACCTGCTACAACGCTTTGGATCGACACATCGAGGCCGGAAACGGGGATCGCCTGGCGCTGATCTACGACAGCCCGGTGACCGACAGCAAACGTAGCTACACCTATACGGAACTGAGGGATGAGGTCGCCAGCCTTGCCGGAGCACTGACCGCCCAGGGCGTCACCAAGGGTGACCGGGTGATCGTCTACACGCCGATGATCCCTGAAGCGGCCATCTCCATGCTGGCCTGCGCCCGGATCGGCGCAATTCACTCGGTGGTATTCGGTGGTTTCGCCGCCAAAGAGCTGGCAACCCGGATCGATGACTCAAAACCGAAGATGGTGCTCTCCGCCTCCTGTGGCATCGAACCGAGCCGGGTAGTGGCCTACAAGCCTCTGCTGGATGAGGCAATCGAGCTCTCTGCCCACAAACCCCAGAGCTGCATCATCAAACAACGGCCCCAGCTTGAAGCGGATATGATCGACGGCCGGGATCTGGACTGGGACCAGGCGATGAGCGATTCAGCCCCAGCCGACTGCGTTCCGGTGGAAGCGACCGACCCGCTCTATATCCTTTATACATCCGGCACCACCGGACAGCCAAAAGGTGTGGTCAGGGACAACGGCGGTCACGCTGCGGCACTGCTCTGGTCGATGAAAAACATCTACGACGTGGAACCAGGGGATGTCTATTGGGCCGCCTCCGACGTCGGCTGGGTGGTGGGCCACAGCTACATCGTCTACGGCCCTCTGCTGGCCGGCTGCACCACGGTGATCTATGAAGGTAAACCGGTGGGTACGCCCGATCCGGGGGCCTTCTGGCGGGTCATCAGCGAATACCAGGTGAAAGTCCTGTTTACCGCCCCCACCGCCTTCCGCGCAATCAAGAAAGAGGATCCCCAGGGCGCCTACATGTCCAAGTACGACCTCAGTTGCATGCAGACCCTCTATCTGGCCGGTGAACGCTGCGATCCCGATACCCTCCACTGGGCGGAGACGATGCTCGAAAAACCGGTCATCGACCACTGGTGGCAGACCGAGACCGGCTGGGCCATTGCGGCCAACCCAATGGGTATAGAACCGATGCCGGTGAAGGCTGGTTCACCAACGGTCGCCATGGTTGGCTATGACGTCAGAATTCTCGACGATCAGGGCAACGAAAAACCGGACGGTGAGATGGGTGACATCGTCATCAAACAGCCTCTGCCCCCCTCCTGCCTGCCCACCCTGTGGAACAACGAGGCACGTTTTGTCGACTCCTATCTGCGCGCCTACTCCGGCTACTACCTGACCGGTGATGCCGGCTACAAAGATGAAGACGGCTATCTGTGGATCATGAGCCGTACCGACGATGTGATCAATGTCGCCGGTCACCGCCTCTCGACCGGCCAGATGGAAGAGGTACTGGCCGGACATGCGGATGTGGCCGAGTGTGCCGTGATCGGAGTAGCCGACGCCCTCAAGGGACAACTGCCATTGGGTCTGGTAGTGCTCAAAAGCGGTGTCGAGCGTCCTGCCGAGGAACTCAGCGCTGAACTGGTGAAACTGGTACGCAACCAGATCGGACCGGTTGCCGCCTTCAAACACATCTCGATCGTCAAACGGCTGCCAAAGACCCGTTCCGGCAAGATCCTGCGCGGCACCATGGTCAAGATCGCAGATGGAACCGAGTGGAACATGCCGGCCACCATCGATGACCCGGCCATTCTCGACGAAATATCCACCTCCCTGCAGCAGATGGGATATGGCAAATAGGCCAGGCGAGAACTGGGGAAGCAGGGCTTTCACAGTTCTCGACAAGGAATTTAATGACTATTATTCGCTAAAGTGTCGACACTTTGAGAAATATGGTCTATAAAACAACCTATACATCACGGATTAAGACTAATTATGTCGACAGTTCAAGATTCTGACATGCAAAACCAATCTACGGCAACTTCTCTTGATGCTGCCAATATCCCACTCACTGAGCGCCTGTTTGATGCTCTGCAGCGAGCTATTGTCGAGGGAGAGATACCCCAGGGCAGCAAGATCAGTGAACCGGAACTGGCCCGTCAACACGGGGTAAGCCGAGGCTCCCTGCGGGAGGCCATGGCCCGCTTGGAGGCGCGCAAACTGGTGGAGCGCAAACCGAATCTGGGCGCCCGGGTGGTCACCCTCTCCTATGAGCAGCTGATCGAAATTTTTCAATTGCGCGAGGCCCTGGAAGGCATGGCGGCCAGACTGGCAGCCCAGAACATGACCGAAATTGAGATTGAGGAGCTGCAAAAGCTGCTTGATCAGCATGGTGAACAGATCGCCGAGCAGCAGGGTCAGGCCTACTTCCAGAAACAAGGTGATCTCGATTTCCACTATCGCATTGTCCAGGGCAGCAAGAACAAGCAGCTGATCGAACTGCTCTGCAACGATCTCTATCACCTGCTGCGTATGTACCGCTATCAGTTCGGTATGCGCAGTAAAAGATCCCAGCAGGCCTATGAGGAGCATCAATACCTGATCAACGCCATCTCCGCACGGGATCCCGAGATGGCTGAGCTGCTGATGCGCCAGCACATCCGCTCCTCCCGCAGGAATGTGGAAGCGGTATTTCTGGAAAAGCTATGAGAAGGAGTTTTAGGTTTTGATTCGTTGTTTTTTGAACCCCCTCTCCCTGGCCCTCTCCCGCGAGGGGAGAGGCAATGCATCGAGCAGGAGCGGCAGTACACAACGAGTCTGTCTACTCCCCGACAAACAGTTTTGTATGCAGTCAGTTAAGAACATCCCCTCTCCCCTCGCGGGCGAGGGCCAGGGAGAGGGGGGATTTAAGCAACCTGCGCAATGCGCACACCGCACCTCAAACCTCAACACTGATTTTATCTTTTAGAGGATATGAAATGACCAACAAGCAGACCCCCGGCGCCCGTTTCCGGGCCGCCATTGAGCAGGAGAAACCGCTGCAGTGTGTCGGCGCCATCAACGCCTACCACGCACGCCTCGCCGAGGCTTCCGGTTACCGCTCCCTGTATATCTCCGGTGGTGGTGTCGCAGCCGGATCCTGTGGTATTCCCGACCTGGGCATCACCACATTGGAGGATGTACTGACCGATCTGCGTCGCATCACCGACGTCACGGAGCTGCCGGTGCTGGTGGATATCGACACCGGCTGGGGCGGCGCCTTCAATATCGCCCGCACCATCCGCAACATGAACAAGTCCGGCGCTGCGGCGGTCCACCTGGAGGACCAGGTTCAGCAGAAGCGCTGCGGTCACCGTCCCAACAAGGCGATCGTCTCCCAAGCCGAAATGGTCGACCGCATCAAAGCCGCAGTGGACGCCAAACTGGATGAAGACTTCGTGGTCATGGCCCGCACCGACGCGCTGGCGGTGGAAGGCATGCAGTCCGCCATCGACCGTGCCTGCGCCTGTGTCGAGGCAGGTGCCGACATGATCTTTCCGGAAGCGATGACCGAGCTCGACCAGTACCGGGAGTTTGTCAAGGCGGTGAAGGTTCCGGTATTGGCCAACATCACCGAATTCGGCTCCACACCCCTGTTCACGGTAGATGAGCTGGCGAGTGCTGGAGTGAGTATCGCACTCTACCCGCTGAGCGCCTTCCGCGCGGCCAACGCCGCCGCCCTGAATGTCTACCAGAGCTTACGCAAGGATGGCACCCAGCAGAACGTGGTCGACACTATGCAGAACCGCATGGACCTCTACGACTACCTGGGTTATCACGACTTCGAACAGAAACTGGACTCGCTGTTCGCTACTGAGGAGCGGACTGAAAGTTGAATAATTTTACCGCGAATGAACGCCAATCACCGCGAAATGACGCAATTGAAATGAGTTCGTTTTTAAATCCATTTGCGTTTATTGGCGGTGATTCGCTTCCATTTGCGGCTGAAACTCAAAACAGCCAAATAACGCAGTACCAAATTACACACATCGTATCAGAGGAGGTTTCCCCATGAGCGACCCCAATCAAATCCTGCCCAAGGCGAAGAAGTCCGTCGCCCTCTCCGGCACCGCTGCCGGTAACACCGCAATCTGCACCGTCGGCCGCACCGGTAACGACCTGCACTACCGCGGCTACGACATCCTCGACTTTGCAGAGAAAGCGGAGTTCGAAGAGATCGCCTATCTGCTGATTCACGGCACCCTGCCCACCCCGTCGGAGCTGGCTGCCTACAAGACCAAGCTGAAGTCGATGCGCGGCCTGCCACTGGCAGTAAAGCAAGCGCTGGAGGCGATTCCCGCCTCGGCCCATCCGATGGATGTGATGCGCACCGCCTGCTCCGTGATGGGCAGCTGTGTACCGGAGAAAGAGAGTCACCCGGCCGCCGAGGCGCGTCAGATCATCGACCGCTTGATGGCCAGTTTCGGCTCCGCCCTGCTCTACTGGTACCACTACGCCTTCAACGGCAAACGCATCGACGTGGAGACCGACGACGACTCGATCGGCGGCCACTTCCTCCATCTGCTGCATGGCGAGAAGCCGAAGGAATCCTGGGTACGGGCGATGCACACCTCCCTGGTGCTCTATGCGGAGCATGAGTTCAACGCCTCCACCTTCACCGCAAGGGTCGTGGCGGGCACCAACTCCGACATGTACTCCGCCATCACCGCGGCCATCGGCACCCTGCGCGGTCCCAAACACGGCGGTGCCAACGAAGAGGCCTTCCGCATCCAGAGCCGCTACCACAGCGCCGACGAAGCGGAAGCGGATATCCGCGAGCGGGTCGGACGCAAGGAGATCGTGATCGGTTTCGGCCATCCGGTCTATACCGTGGGCGACCCACGCAACGAGGTGATCAAACGGGTCGCCGAGGATCTCTCGGAAGAGGCGGGCAACATGACCATGTTTAACGTCGCCGACCGGCTGGAAGCGGTGATGTGGGAGATCAAGAAGATGTTCCCCAACCTGGACTGGTTCTCTGCGGTCTCCTACAACCAGATGGGTGTGCCCACCGACATGTTCACCCCTCTGTTTGTCATCTCCCGGGTCAGCGGCTGGGGTGCCCATGTGATCGAGCAGCGTGAAGACGGCAAGATCATCCGTCCTTCGGCCAACTACACCGGACCGGAAAATCGGGCCTGGGTGCCGATCGAAGAGCGAGCATGAGTTTGACGCTAAGCGTTATGGAACCGGCTTAAGCCGGGCCTTCTGCCCCCCTCTCCCTGTCCCTCTCCCACGAGGGGAGAGGGGAGAGGGGACGTTCTTAATTGATTGCATCCATAACCGTTAGCCGGGTAGAAGTAGAGACTCTCTGCACACGCCAGCACCTGCTCGATGCATTCCCTCTCCCCTCGTGGGAGAGGGCCAGGGAGAGGGGGCGCGAAGCGACAACCACACAACCGAGCCCCTCTAAAACTCATATCAGCGACCCAACTTGCCAATTCAGCGAACGAGAACGCCATGAACACCGAATTCAGAAAACGACTGCCCGAAACCGACCTGGACTATTTCGACACCCGCGAGGCAGTCGAGGCGATCCAAGCCGGTGCCTACCGCAAACTCCCCTACACCTCTCGCGTGCTGGCGGAGCAGCTG
Source organism: Candidatus Thiodiazotropha taylori (assembly GCA_019100305.1). Classification (GTDB taxonomy): domain Bacteria; phylum Pseudomonadota; class Gammaproteobacteria; order Chromatiales; family Chromatiaceae; genus Thiodiazotropha. The sequence continues at coordinate 12,265 of JAHRHW010000054.1, forward strand.
GTACGCCGCTGTGACCCCGAGCTGCTGACCGATGCCTTGAAGCAGCTCATCGAGCGCAAACGGGATCTGGATTTCCCCTGGTATCCGGCACGGGTGGTCTGTCACGACATCCTGGGGCAGACCGCACTGGTGGACCTGGCGGGCCTGCGTGATGCGATTGCCGACAAGGGCGGCGATCCGGCCAAGGTCAATCCGGTGGTGCCGACCCAACTGATCGTCGACCACTCCCTGGCAGTGGAACATGCCGGCTTCGATCCTGAGGCGTTCGAGAAGAACCGGGCCATCGAAGACCGTCGCAATGAGGATCGGTTTCACTTCATCGAGTGGTGCAAGACCGCCTTCGATAATGTGGATGTGATACCTGCCGGCAACGGCATCATGCACCAGATCAATCTGGAGAAGATGTCGCCGGTGATCCAGGCCCGCGACGGCATCGCCTATCCGGACACCTGTGTCGGCACCGACAGCCATACCCCCCATGTGGATGCCCTCGGGGTGATCGCCATCGGTGTCGGTGGCCTGGAGGCTGAGAATGTGATGCTGGGTCGCGCCTCGATGATGCGACTGCCGGAGATTGTCGGCGTCAAACTGACCGGGCAGAGACAACCCGGTATCACCGCCACCGACATCGTGCTGGCATTGACCGAGTTTCTGCGTCAGCAACGGGTGGTCTCCGCCTATCTGGAGTTCTTCGGCGAAGGGGCCGAGAGCCTGACCATCGGTGACCGCGCCACCATCTCCAACATGACCCCGGAGTTCGGTGCCTCGGCCGGACTCTTCTACATCGATCAACAGACCATCGACTACCTGAAACTGACCGGCCGGGAGCCTGAACAGGTCGCCCTGGTCGAGAACTATGCCAGGCAGACCGGCCTGTGGGCTGACGACCTGGCGGCCGCGGAGTATGAGCGGCTGCTCGAGTTCGACCTCTCCAGTGTGGAACGCAACATGGCTGGCCCCTCCAACCCCCACCGCAGACTGCCCACTTCCGCCCTGGCGGAGCGGGGTATCGCCGGCGCCTGGGAAGAGAAACCGGGCGAGATGCCCGACGGGGCAGTGATCATCGCCGCCATCACCAGCTGCACCAACACCTCCAATCCCCGCAATGTGGTGGCCGCAGGCCTGCTGGCTCGCAAGGCCAACCAGCTGGGATTGATCCGCAAGCCCTGGGTCAAATCCTCCTTTGCCCCCGGCTCCAAGGTAGCCAAACTCTATCTGCAGGAGGCGGGATTGCTGGACGAGCTCGAACAGCTCGGTTTCGGTATCGTCGCCTACGCCTGCACCACCTGTAACGGTATGAGCGGCGCCCTCGATCCAGAGATCCAGCAGGAGATCATCGACCGGGATCTCTACGCCACCGCCGTACTCTCCGGCAATCGAAATTTCGACGGCCGTATCCACCCCTATGCCAAACAGGCGTTTCTCGCCTCGCCACCGCTGGTGGTGGCCTATGCCATTGCCGGTACCGTTCGCTTCGATATCGAACAGGACCCTCTCGGTCATGACCAGGATGGCAATCCCATCACCCTCAACGATATCTGGCCCAGCGATGAGGAGATCGATGCCATCGTCAACCAGTCGGTGAAACCGGAGCAGTTCCAGCAAATCTATCAGCCCATGTTCGACCTGGGTGAACGGGTAGAGGCTGAGAGCCCACTCTACGACTGGCGCGGAAAAAGCACCTACATCCGCCGCCCCCCTTACTGGGAAGGGGCACTGGCCGGTGAGCGCAGCCTGCAGGGCATGCGTCCTCTGGCGGTTCTGGGTGACAACATCACCACCGACCATCTCTCCCCCTCAAACGCCATCCTCGCCAGCAGCGCTGCCGGTGAGTACCTGGCGAAGATGGGCCTGCCGGAGGAGGACTTCAACTCCTACGCCACCCACCGGGGCGACCATCTGACCGCCCAGCGGGCCACTTTTGCCAATCCCAAGCTGCTGAATGAGATGTGCCGGGACCCGCAGGGTGAGGTCATCCAGGGCTCCCTGGCCAGACTCGAGCCGGAAGGTGAGCAGATGCGCATGTGGGAGGCGATCGAAACCTATATGCAGCGCAATCAGCCGCTGATCATTGTTGCCGGCGCCGACTACGGGCAGGGCTCCTCCCGGGACTGGGCCGCCAAAGGTGTGCGCCTGGCTGGGGTAGAAGCCATTCTGGCCGAAGGCTTCGAACGCATCCACCGCACCAACCTGGTTGGCATGGGCGTCCTGCCGCTGGAGTTCATGCCCGGTGAAAACCGACAGAGCTACAACATCAACGGCACCGAAACCTTCGACGTGATCGGCCAACCCACCCCCAGAGCGGAACTGACCGTGGTGATGCACCGTCGCAACGGGGAGTCGGTGGAGATCCCGGCCACCTGCCGGCTCGATACCGCGGAAGAGGTCTCCGTATACGGCGCCGGTGGCGTTCTGCAGCGCTTTGCCAATGACTTTTTGGAGGCTGAAGCGGTTTGATCGTACTAGCCCCTTCTCCAGCGAGGTTCACCCCCTCTCCCCCGGCCCCTCTCCCACAAGGGGAGAGGGGAGCTTATGCATCAAGGAGGATGCTGATGCTTATGAACAAACGGATTTTTGCAAAACGATTGCGTCAGAACATGACTGAGGCCGAGCGAGTGCTATGGAAACAGCTGAGAGCACATCGGTTGTCGGATCAGAAATTCCGCCGCCAACAGCCCATAGGGCCTTACATCGTGGACTTCGTGAACTTTGGTGCAAACCTCATCATCGAGTGCGATGGTGGCCAGCACAATCAAAGTATCACCGATCGCAAACGGGATGCCTGGCTCAATCAACAGGGCTTCCAGGTCCTGCGCTTCTGGAACCACGACATCCTTAACAACACCGAATCTGTCCTGACTGAAATCCTGACCCTCTTACCCCCCTCTCCCCCAGCGGGAGAGGGGCCGGGGGAGAGGGGAAATCAACAGGAAAAGGAGTAACGCCCCATGACATTTACCGAATCAATCCCCGTCAAAGGCAGTACGAACGAAACCAACAGAGGCGTTCATCCAAAGATGACCAACCCATCAAACAAGGTCAAAACAGCCTAAACAAAACAGATTCAATCCTGACTGCCACCCCACCCTCTTACCCCCCTCTCCCCTCGTGGGAGAGGGGCCGGGGGAGAGGGGGTTAAAATCAGCAGGAATAACGAGGTAACACGCTATGCCACAGATACCGAATCAATCCCCGTCAAAGGCAGTGCTGACGAAACCAACAGAGGCGTTCATCCAAAGATGACCAGCCCATCAAACAAGGCCAAAACAGCCTAAACAAAACAGATTCAATCCTGACTGGCACCCACCCTCTTACCCCCCTCTCCCCTCGCGGGAGAGGGGCCGGGGGAGAGGGGGTTAAAATCAGCAGGAATAACGAGGTAACAC
>JAHRHW010000436.1 GCA_019100305.1 Candidatus Thiodiazotropha taylori
GACGCCATCCCCTCGATAAGGCCCAGTATGTCTGGATCAAGACCATGCTCGAGGGGCAGATTCTCACCTGGGGTGGAGACCGGGTCGATATGGCCAACTCCATGGAGGCCCGCCCCGCCTTTCTCGATCACCACCTGGCAGAGATGGCGGCACAGCTTCCGCCATCTCTGCGTATCAAGGGTAAGACAGAAAAGTATGTACTGCGTGAGGCGATGAAAGGGCTGTTGCCTGAGGTGCTCTACAAACGGGAGAAGTTTGCCTTCATGGCGCCACCGGCCCATACCGATCCGAAAAAGTGGGCTGCGATGCGGGGATTGGCCGATGAGTATCTGAATCCATCTGCCATTGCCGATGCCGGACTGCTCTCAACGGATGGGGTCAAGGCGTTATTCGATCTGCATGACGACAAACAGTTGACCGCGGCCACCCAGAATAAACTGGATGCAATCATCAACCATATGCTGGGTGTGCAGGTGTTGCATCGTCACTTTGTGGCGACGGATGTTCCTGCACAGGCGAGGGCCAAGGCGGAACAGCTGGGATGGCGTGTGGAAGCCACAATGTAGCTGTATCTTAGTATTGTCGCGTCCTTGAGGGCGGGCCGGTATTTTAGCTCTGCCCTGGAACCCAAAATGGGGCTCAGTTTTTCTGCTCTTCCTTTAAACCTTTATACAGGCTCACGCACATCAGCAAGAGTACCAGAGTGAACGGGAGTCCAACGCTGATGGCGCCTGCCTGCAGGGCCTTGAGTGCCTCCGCTCCGCCACCGTAAAGCAGCGTGCCGGCAATCACCCCTTCGAGCGTCGCCCAGAATATCCGTTGAGGTACTGGAGCATCCACCTTGCCGCCTGAAGTGATGCTGTCGATCACCAGGGAGCCGGAATCGGACGAGGTGACAAAAAAGATCAATACCAGGGTGATGCCCAGAAATGAGGTGATTGAGGATAGAGGCAGATTTTCCAGCATGTGGAACATGGCCAGCGAGACATCCGAAATGCCGTTAGCCAATTGACCGACGCCGGCAACCGCCTGATTGAGACCTGTGCCACCGAAGGTGGTCATCCAGATCAGGGTAACCAGGGTGGGTACCAGGAGCACGGCAATGATGAACTCCCTGACCGTTCGCCCTTTTGAGATGCGGGCGATAAACATGCCGACAAAGGGTGACCATGAGATCCACCAGGCCCAGTAGAAGACTGTCCAGCCATGAAGCCAATCGCTATCCTGCCGGCCAAACGAGTTGCTGAGAGGAAGCAGGTTCTCGATATAAGCTGAGGCGGTCGACGCGATCTGGCCGAAGAAACCAACACCCTGGCCCAGGATGAGCACAAAAAGCAGTAGAAAGGCGGCCAGTGCCATATTCAGATTGCTCAACAGTTTCACCCCTCCGTCGATGCCTCTCACAACGGAAAAGATGGCAATGCTGGTGACGCCAATGATTATGGCGATCTGGGTGTTGATCGCGTTCGGAATGTCGAACAGGTGGCTGAGTCCGCCGGCTGCCTGTTGTGCTCCGAGACCGAGTGATGTGGCGAGACCAAATATAGTGGCTAATACCGCCAATAGATCGATGATGTGCCCAGGCCAGCCCCAGCATGATTCGCCCAGGATCGGGTAGAAAGCGGAACGGATGGTCAATGGCATTCCTTTGTTGTAGGCGAAAAAGGCCAAAGACAAAGCGACTACGGCATAGATGGCCCAAGGGTGGAGTCCCCAGTGGAACATGGTGGCGCCTATGGCTGTGTGGGCGGCTTCCGCTGTTTCGGGGGTAACGCCAAGCGGCGTGCCATACCAGTTGGTGTAGTAAGCAACGGGCTCGGCGACACTCCAGAACATCAGCCCAATCCCCATACCAGCAGCGAAAAGCATTGCAAACCAGGAGAGTGTTGAATAGTCCGGCGTCGCGGTGTCACCGCCGATTCTGATTCTGCCGACGGGTAGAAAAACCAGTAGCAGGCAGAAGAGGACAAAGATATTGGCCCCCCAGATGAAGAGCCAATCGAAAGCAGAAATGGACCAGGCTTTGGCGCCATCAAGCATCGATTTCGCTTCACTGGGAAACATCAGTGTGCCGATGACAAACAGCAGGATCAGGATGGCACTGATGAAGAAGACCGGGTTGTGCATATCCATGCCGAACATTTTCAGGTTGTCCTGGCCGATCTCGTAATCTGTGCTGTAGGTGTTGTTTATCGTGGAGTTTGACATGGTGGGTACGTAAAGATTAGTGTACTAACTAATATGCGCGATTGCTTTCTTGGATGCAAGCGGTAAATTTTTCGTTAATTTATCTGAGCTCTTAAGACTATAAGGGCGCTTTGTATAGATTTAGGTCAGTCAAACTTCATTTGTTTATAGTAAGAATACTAAGGAAATGCCGATGCTGATGCCCAAGCTGGTCCGATTTCTCTCTCTGTCGACCGTAGCCGCTCTTCTCTCTGGTCCTACCGCTCTCTGTGCCGAGGGCAAGGACAGCGAAGTGCTGTTGAAAGAGATCCAGCAGATGCGGCAACGCATCGAGCAGCTTGAGCAACAGATCAAAAATGACCAACAATCAATCGAGGTGACGGAATCAGCCACAGAAACGTCGTCGGAGACGTTGACTGAGGAGGAGGTGCAAGCAACCGGGGAAGTGGACAGTGACGGCATCAAGGTCGGTGGCGCGGTACGGCTGCAGTACAGCAATGAACGATACCGGGAGGGAAACCGCGATCGGGGTGGAGATTTCGACTTTGATATCTTCAGATTGAATCTGGATGGCCAGATGGGTGGCGTATTGCTGTCGGCTGAGTGGCGATGGTTTCAGTACATGAACGCAGTACACCATGCCTGGGTGGGTTATCAGGTCAACGATGGCGCGCAGGCTCAGGCCGGCATCCAGAAGGTCCCCTTTGGTGTGCTGCCTTATAACTCTCACAACTTCTTCTTCAGCTCAAACTACTATGTGGGGCTTGAAGACGATTATGACGCAGGGTTGAAATATCTGCACCAGGAGGGGCCTTGGGATCTTCGTTTCGGTTTCTACTTCAATGATGAGCAGGGTGGTGTC
>JAHRHW010000437.1 GCA_019100305.1 Candidatus Thiodiazotropha taylori
TGTGTGGCGGGAGTGGCTGTTTCGCTACCGCTGTGTATCGGGAAGTGTCCGTCGCTGTCGACCCTCACCCTGGTGGTATACACAGCTTGCGGAAGCCATCAGGTACCCTCTGAGTCAATCTGCCAGAGGATTCAAATTTAATCGCCTTGTCAGGGCATCAACACAACCCTCAGCGGTAGCAAGTTTACCTGGAACGTTGGAATTGGGTGAACTCATCGCCTGGCCGATCAGGTGTACCCCCATCTGCTTGGGTACGATCGAGGTCTATCGGCGAATCTGCTGCTGTGAACCCTGGGTATTCACCGATCATCGACTGGAGCGCTTGATCAGAGAGCTGGAAAGGCTACTCGAAAGGATTCCAGAAGTGCCCGACTTTCCCGATCCCCCAGGGCCCGGTCCCGATCCGGCACCTTTCCAGCGGGCTATTTTGCATGAGGGTGCGCTGGACGAACGTGCCTTGCACGTTGGAGAGGATCTGCACGCCTTACGTACCCTTCCGGTGGAGCGGATTGCCGAGTATGTCAACGCCAGACCTTATCTGCTGTGTCGACGCTATGAGTGCAGCGAACCGGTAAAAGTGGCTGAAGGTACGATTGGTGCCGATGGCCGCTTCAATATCTGCTGGCACGAGTTTCCTGTATTGCTGCGCAGAGGATGCCATGAAGAGTTTGCCTACAAAGTGAAGCAGCGTTTCGGTCCATTTAACATCACCATCTACAATGGTGTGAATGCCGGACATTGGTACGATGCCGATGACAATCCAGTGCTTCGCTCCTACCATCCCCTGGCCGTTGCCTGCCGCGACAACGGTGGAGAAGGCGATGCCTTCGTCTATCTGGATGAAATTGGTGATACGGATTCATCACTGCTCAATACACCCGATCAGACATCGGCCACCTCAGTGGCCTCACCAGGCACGAACGGTGGTGTGGCTTTTCCCAGTGGCGGTCCGGCGGGTAACGGGGTTCATGACCGAAACTGGGGTGGCACCCTGAAGCTGGCCATTATGTTCTCCGAGAGCATGCGCGATACAGGCGCCAAATATTATCGGGTGAGTGTGACTGAGGCCGATAGCAATGGTAATCCGGTCGGATCGCCCGAATATGTCACCAGCGGGCTCTCCTGGAATAAGGCGGTTGCCGTGCCCGGTGGTGTGGATGTGGTGTCTGAAAGCCTGGGGCCTGTCAGCACATCGGCACCTGATGAACCTCAGGACAGTCTCTATCTGATCCCGTTTGATGGGGATCTGGGGGCCAATGCAGACTGGGAAGCGGATCAGTACCATGCCTATCTCAATACCCGGGACGTAAACAAGCAGTGGAGCGATCCCGATGCGGATAACGGCCAACCTGCCAAGCGGCATCTGGTCACCATCGAGGTGTTCAACGCGGCTGGAGAGCGTCTGCGACCCAACGGTACCCCACCATCGGGTCTGCCGGGGGCAGAGGTGGAAGCGGCCTTTACCTATCGCAGAAAGATCCAGGATACCGGGCCAACCAATATGGTGCCCTATGGTGCCTTGAGTCATCTCTTCTGGTGGGATAACAGAGACGTGGTCGCCAGCATCGAGGACCTTAGAATGAACGGTGTCGCCTCGGATGAGGAGTGCCAGTTCATGAATGGTACTGAGAGCTCCACATTCGGCATCGGATACCGGGCCTACCACCCCTGGGAGATGTTCCAGAAAAACCATGTGATCTCTTGGAGGAGGGGGTTGAGTGGCGGTAGCGATACGATGCACAACAGCACGAATAACGTGGGTGTGCCCCCTGGGGCAGAGGGTGCGAGCCCAACCCATACGTTTGGCCATATGTTGAACCATCCCACACCTTCAACACCACCACGAACCAAGTGTGCCTTTACGGTGTTCCTGACAACCTACAACAAGCGCACCGATGGCGATGATCTGAGCTTCAGCTGGGATCACGACAACGCCGCATTTGCTTTGGATGTGGCGCCTGTGGTCTGTGCGCCTTGTAACGGTGATGATGAGGAGGAAGATGACGATTGATTGTAGGTGGTCTTGAAAAGTAAACAGTCATAAAACGACAAGTTGGACAACCCGGCTAACAGGCCGGGCTGTCCAGCTAATGCTTTAGTACTATCTACGAAAGTGGGAGCTTATCGATTATCTTACCCATTGCAGAGTCTACCCATCCATCAGGTAGGACCATTCTCGTTAGGAAGAGGTGTAATTCGATTTGGCCTGTTTACTCCATGTTATTTCACAATAATGCAAATATCGATTCTGTCACGACTTTTTAAAAGGTATAACGAGACAGCAAGAAGCTAAGTCATTGTAATTCCGTCAATTCAAGTGTTATATAGAGGTCTTGCTATAAATGTAGAACGAGACAAGGGGGCTCGTTGATAAAGCTGTTATAAGCAAGCAACACAAAGAGACATGAGTACACGACACAAATGATCGCAGCCGTTGGCGTTGTAGTTATTTTAGTGGGTTTAATTGTTTGGATAGGGCAATTATTGAGCATCTCTGCACCTCAAATCGCCACAAAAATTGGCTTGAACAGCCCAGAAGAAGAGATGGACCAATCTCTCCATATCATTCACTATTATCATGTAATCTAATCTAATTGGGTTAACGATTAAGAAATAAGATATGGAACTGAGACAATTAACTTCGCTGGTTGCCCTGGATGAGTCAGGTTTTAGCGTCACCCTGGCTGCTAAGCACCTTTTTTTGGTGCAATCGGCTGTCTCTCAGCATCTTGCACAGCTGGAACAGGAGTTGGGTACTCAGCTGTTTATGCGCAAAGGCAAACGTTTGATTGGGCTCACCGCAGCAGGTGAGGAGGTACTCAACTATGCTCGCCAGGCGCTGGCCATTCGTGAAAATATACTGGATGTCGGACGGGAGCATGTGGAAGAGGGTAGTGGTTTGTTGCGCATCGGCACCACCCATACTCAGGCCTGTTATGTACTTCCAGCTGTCATCCGAGCATTTCGTAAGCAATTCCCCCAGGTCAATCTGCAAATAAATCAGGGGACACCGCAACAGCTGGTTGAGCTGGTAGTCACTGATCG
>JAHRHW010000438.1 GCA_019100305.1 Candidatus Thiodiazotropha taylori
CCACGGCGTTACAGTCCTCCTGCAGGCGGTCGTCGAGACGGCCGCTCGGGCAGGCTTCGCCGATCACTTCACTCGTTGAGATAACGTTCGGGTTGTTACCGGTGTAGGGAGCCAGTAGATCCGCTACTGAATTGTCTGGAGTACCGGGGGATTGGTCTGCATCCGCGGTACCTGAAAGGATCACTCTGGAGAATCCTTGATCGGTAACGATGATCAAGGCGCCGGACGCCTCACCGGATAACTGAGGAGTGAAAACTACCTGAATCTCGCAACTGTTGCCGGCTGCCAGTTCCGTTCCACAGTCGTTGGTCTGTGAGAAATCACCCTCAGTCAAGATGCCGCTGATGGTCAGAGAGGCACCTCCCTGATTGGTAACGGTGATCGTTTGAGGATCGCTGCTGGTGTCAACCGAGCTATCAGGGAAGTCCAGTTCGGTTTCAGATGTTACCAAGTCTGGCGTTGAGCCAGGAGGGGTATCAGAACCTGGAGGGGTATCGCCACTGGTCGTTCCAGAGAGTATGATTCTCGAGATCCCCTGATCAGTATTGATGATCAGATCCCCATTGGTCAAACCTGCATTCTGAGGTGCAAAAACAACCTGAATATCACAACTGGCACCTGGTGCAAGGCTTGTACTGCAGTCGCTGCTCTGACTGAAATCCCCTTCAGTGGAAATGCTATTGATCGTTAGTGTGGCATTTCCTTGATTGGTCAATGTCAGTATCTGAGGTTGACTGACCGTACCCACAGCTACATCAGTGAATGACAACTCATCAACTGAAGTATTCAGGTCGGCTGCAACACTTTCCCCATCACCCGATAGTACGATTGAGCTTAAACCGTTTGCACTATCGATATTCAGACCGCCAGTCACTGGGCCAACTGTTAAAGGTGAGTAAACCACTTGTATCTGGCAACTACCTCCGGCGGCGACTTCACCGCCGCAATCATTGGATTGGCCAAACTCTCCATCGATAGCAATGCTATTAATGGTGAGCGGTGCACCGCCAGAATTTGTTAGCGTTACATTTTGTGGCGGACTATCCGTATTGAGCGGTATGTTGCCAAACGATAATTCATTTACCGATGTCGATAAGTTGGCAATGGTACCCAATACATCCAGTGAAATTGTTGCAGATGTCATTTGTCCACCATTGGTGGCTGTTAGCGCGAGTGTTCCATTGTTAATGCCACCAGTGGATGGTATTGCTAGGACTGAAACAGAGCAGCTTTGGCCTTCAGCAAGCGAAGTTGGGCAGTCGCTACTGTGAGTGAAATCGCCAGTTGTGCTTAATGAAATATTTTGCAGGCTAGTATTGCCTGAATTACTGACCGTAACAGTTTCTGCAGCTGTTGTGGATCCAACCGGTGTGTCGGGAAAACTGAGTGTGCTTACTGAAGTTGCAAAGGTTGCACTTAGCGCATTGACGCTGAGTGAGACGCTTTCACCGACACTGTTAAAAGGTCCGTTACCCGAAATCGATGCCGACCCGGAGAGTGTGCCTGATGAAGTGGGATTAGCCGTTACTGTCATGGTACAGCTATTGCCTGAAGCAAGTGTAGATGGGCAGTTATTGGCCTGAGTAAAACCATTTGTAATGGCAACGGAAAGACTGGTGATATCGGCATTACCGGAATTGCTAATTGTTATACTCTCAGGAGTGGAGGATGTGCCAACCGCAGTATCTTGAAAAATTGTCGTAAGCGGCGAGACATTCAACAGAGCATCGGTGGCGTTGACGTTCAACGATACCAGTTGACTGATTGTACCTTGAGGCCCGCTACCTGTGAGTGTCAGGGTACCTGAAGCCGCACCCAGGGTTGATGGTGTGGCCTGGATGGTGACAGTGCAGTTACCACCTGATCCGGCAAGGCTGGCAGGGCAATTATTAGTTTGAGTAAACTCCCCAGTGACTGATACCGAAGTGCTTGTCAGGTTTGAATTGCCGGAGTTGGTAATTATTACAGTTTGTGGCGCACTGGTAGACCCTGGCTGAATATCGGAGAAATTGAGTACTGATTGAGATGAGTTAAGAATAACGCCAACTGCATTGCCACTTACAGAAGTGGAACTGACAGTGGCGCCCTGTGGACCAATGCCGTTAACCGTTAAGGTACCTGAAAATGAACCCAGGGTTGATGGTGTGGCACTTACGTTTATCGTGCAGCGTGCACCTGAATTGAGTGTCCCAGGACAATTGTTTGTTTGTTGAAACGGCGCGCCAATGGATATGCTGCTTATGGTTGCTGCTGCATTGCCGGTATTTTCAACGGTAACCGGTGTGGACGTACTGGTGGTATCAATGGGTATAGTACCTAAATCCACGGAGGTATTTGTTATGCTTGGGGTACCTGCTACACCTCTGCCCACCATGATCACCGACTCGGTGAACGACCTGCTGACATCTCGGCCTCTGATGGTTAAGACATCGATAAAGTCTGCCATTGATGTGGCTTCAAACACCAAATAGATGCTACAGGATTCCCCTTGTCTCAAGTAACCACTGCCGGTAGGGCAGGTATTCCAGACTAAGAAGAAGTTATCACCGATTGATAGGGCAAGTGAGTCTATGTAGACTTGGAAGAACTCTTGTGATGTGTTGAGATTGGTCAACGTGACCTGCAGTGAACCACTGGTGTTACCCACACCAATATCACCAAAGTTTAAACCAGTGGTTGATATACTGTAAGTCGCAGATGCGCTGAATGGTGTAAGGAGCAAGGTCAGTATCGTGAGAATTCGTAAATGACCAAGTAGTTTAATAAACATTGGGCGATGATAATTATTGCTCTTCATTCCATTGCTCCGTTTTTTTATAAATCTAATTATTCTTAAAATATTTTATAAAAATCATCTCCCCTATATATGACTTAAATCAACATAGTTAAATAACGATCTTCAAGAGATGTCGCTGAGATTTCAGCGTCATTACAGAAAAATAAATTGACTAATCGAGTCAGGTAATTTTTCGATGATGCCCGCCATTCGGCGGGCATCATAGGATTGGCATCAGAACTCGCTACGCAGACC
>JAHRHW010000439.1 GCA_019100305.1 Candidatus Thiodiazotropha taylori
TGGCGCCTGAGTCTTCAGATAATCAATGATGAACTCACAAGCCTGAAATGCCTCTTTACGATGAGCTGAGGCGACTGTGACCAGAACGATCGGGTCGGTCGGCTTTAACTCACCAACCCGATGGACAACCCGGCAGCCCTGCAGCTGCCAGCGTTCAAAGGCGAGTTTCACAATCTGTTCCAGGGCGTTCTCGGTCATACCGGGGTAGTGTTCGAGAAACATGTTGTCGACCCGGTCACCCTCGTTAAGATCTCGCATCAAACCGATAAAAGAGACTACCGCGCCGATGGCAGGATCCTCTCCCCGCAACAGGTCCACTTCATGATTCGGATCGAAAGGCTCGGAATCCACCCGGATGGTATACATGCTTCAGCCTCCGGTTACCGGTGGAAACAGGGCTATCTCATCCCCCGCCTGCAGGGGTGTCTGTGGATTGGCCATCTCCTGGTTCACCGCCATCATGATCCGTTGGTCCTCCGCCAACAGTCTCGACCAGGCACCACCGCGCTGGCGCAACCGGCTGATCAGATCCTCAACGCAGTGCAGGTCATCCGATTCCAACTGCTCCGAATCGACACCCAGCTCTTCTCTGAATCTTGCAAACAAACGTAGTTGAACCATGCGGAAATCCTCATGCAGTCCGAAGTCTCTGAAATTGGTTCCATCATCGGGAATCATCCGGCCTGCTCTCATCCCAATCGTCTCAGGGCTGGTTACCAGGAATCCGTACCGCCCTAATGGCAAGCATATCAGATGTAAACTCTAAAGGGTTTAGAGTCGAAATCAGCTGATCAATTCACTGTAGGGAATGAAATCCACAACATCACCAGGCTTTATTGCCGTCAACGGGGGTAACACAGCCAAGCCATTGGCCCAGGCGACTGAGGTTAAGACACCTGAGGATCGATTGGAATACAATCTGACCACTTCACGCCCCTGCTCATCGATCTCCAGCTGGCCACGGGCATACTCTTGGCGCTTGTCGGTTGCCGCCTTTTCGAAGCCTGCCAGAACCTTGCGGCAGATGGGCTGAATGCCCGTGGTCAAGCCCTGCATCTTTTTAATGAATGGCCTGCCGAAGATCGTGAAGGTGACAAACAGGGAAACCGGATTACCCGGAGAACCCAGAAACGGAGTCCCTTTGATATGCCCGAAAGCCAAAGGTTTTCCCGGGCGGCTGGCAATTTTCCATAGGTCCAATGAACCCAGGCTCTCCACGGCAGGCTTTACATGATCCTCTTCGCCCACGGACACCCCACCTGAAGCCAATACCAGATCGGCCTCTTCGGCACCCTGTCGCAGCGCATCGCAAGTCGCCTCAAAGGTATCCTCGACAATGCCCATTTCAATGGTTTCGCAACCCAACTGCTGCAACAGCCCGGTCAGGGTGAATTGATTGGAGTTGTAGATCTGTCCTGAACCGAGTGGATTACCCGGCATCACCAGTTCATCTCCACTGGAAAACAGCGCCACTTTCAATTTGCGGTACACCGACAACTCTGCCACACCCACCGATGCTGCCAGTCCAAGATGTTGTGGTGCGAGACGCAATCCCGGCTTCAGAATCACCTCGCCCTGCAGGATATCCTCTCCGGCGCTTCTGATATTCGCACCAACTGCCGGTTTCTCCTTGATGATCAGACGATCTCCATCTGCCTCGCACACCTCCTGGATCACGACCACATCCGCACCGGGTGGCACCGGGGCGCCGGTAAAGATGCGAGCCGCGGTTCCCGGCTTGAGCGAGTTACCTACCGAGCCCGCAGCAATCCGCTGATCGATCGTCAGATACTCTTTGTCAGCCGACAGGTCAGCGGAATTGACCGCATAACCATCCATTGCGCTGTTATCCCAGGGAGGTACATCGACCTGACTCTTAACCGGTTCAGCCAGTACTCTGCCCAGCGCCTGGTTAAGTGGCACCGACTCTATCTCAGTAACAGATTCAGCCTGCGACAGCAGCAGCGCCAATGCCTCATCCACAGGTTTCAATGATGGTTGATGGCGATCACAATCACTCATCTCATACCTCTCCAAGGATCTGGTAGCCCGAACCCAGTGGGTTCACCAGGGATTGATTGAATACTTCAAAATCGATAATCAAATGCTTTTTCAAAACGATGCGCAAAGGATTCGGTAGAGACGATATGGTTTTGTGTCCCAGCCTGCTCAACCTTGACTGCCCCCATCAAAGAGGCGATTCGACCTGTTGTCTGCCAGTCCATCTCGTTCATCAGACCATAGATCAACCCCGCCCGGTAAGCATCACCACATCCGGTAGGATCAACCACCGCCTTCACCGGCGCATTGGGGATCTGAAATGATGCGTCTCGGGTAACGATCTCTGATCCTTCGGCTCCACGGGTAACAATCACAGCCTCCACCATCTCCGCTAACTGCTTCAGGCTCTTGCCGGTTCGCTCCTGCATCAGCATCGCTTCATAGTCATTGAAAGCCATCCAGGTAGCCTGCTCAGCAAACTTCAGCAGACTATCGCCATCGAACATCGGCATGCCTTGACCGGGGTCAAAAATAAAGGGCACTCCGGCTTCGGCAAACTGTTCGGCATGCTCCAACATACCCTGTCTACCGTCTGGCGAGACCATTCCCAAGCTGCAATCATCGATCTTTGAGACATCGATCTCGTGTGCCTGGTTCATTGCACCGGGATGAAAAGCGGTGATCTGATTGTCGTCTTTATCCGTGGTGATATAGGCCTGAGCGGTATAGCTGCCGGGAACCACTCGAATATGATCCCGGCTGACACCACACTCATCCATCCATTTAGCATAGGGTTCGAAATCGTCACCGACAGTACCGACCGGCTTACCCTCTCCACCCAGCATATTCAGGTTGTAGGCAATGTTTCCGGCGCAACCACCGAACTCCCGTCGCATATCAGGAACCAGGAAAGAGACATTCAGGATATGTACCTGCTCCGGAAGGATGTGGTGTTTGAAATGGTCATGAAAGACCATGATGGTATCGAATGCGAATGAGCCACAGATCAGAGC
>JAHRHW010000440.1 GCA_019100305.1 Candidatus Thiodiazotropha taylori
CCGGTAACCCTCACTTTTTCAAGTCAGGTGTCAGATCTAATCGTGACTAATCCAATTGAATCTATCGATAACAAATTTGAACGTTAGCGCCCGGAGCCGATGTGTTAAAAGCAGCCCTACTAACTAAAATTGCATTTTGGATGACTGTGCTTGGTATTTTTGCTTTAATTACTCCGAATCCCGCTTGGCCGGAGTGGTTGGCGAGAATGGTTCTTTCAGCGGGTATAGCGCTAGGGTTGGTAACAATAGGGTTGTCACTTTGGAAAAAGAGATAGTCTGATGAGTTACGGCCAAATCCTGTAAAAATGGCTTGAATGTCGTAACACTAGGATGCTGCAAATGCCTCTAAGGGTATCACCCGAACTTAATATGCAGCATCCCCTCAGTTCGCTCACGCTACTTTATCATCGCGATCAATTGATTGCTCAACCTGCTCCAACAGATTTATGATCGTTGAGGATAGCGGTGCGATCTTAGTATAGATTGCTTCTGCCTCATGAATGTGACCACTCTCCTTTTTTTCAATAATCTTCTTGATCAATTCATGCAGTTCCTGGTGTGGTTTTTCTATTGAGCGCATTTCAGGAATATCACCATATTGGTCCAATCCATCGCTGTAGTACCACTTGCCCAATACACAGTCATGATGAGAGACCGCCTCTTCGTGAGAGAGAGATGACCTGCCATCCAGGAATGAGCGAAGCCTGGCTTTCCAGGCCAGATGGGCGGATTTTGCTGCACTGAAGTCAAGCCCACTGTCTCCAGAAAACTTGAACTGTTGTATTACGCTCTGCAGGGTGGAGGCCAAATCGCCCAGCGAATTCACCGTAGTGGCTGTCGCGTTGGCTTCATCTGCATTCAACTTACTGCTGTCCTTGATGCTACAGATGTTCTTGTTTATCTCCTCAGCTACGGTACACTGCTGCTCTGCAGCAGTGGCAATTTGAGTGTTCATCTCACTGATTGTTTCAACGGCTTGATTAATTGTACCGAGTGATTTTAGTGCGTTATCGGTCAACTGAACATTTAAATTGACTTTTTCACGGCCAGCTGACATGACGGATACCGCTTCCTGAGTGCCATTCTGAAGCGACTGAATCATGTTCTCGATCTCGCCTGTTGACTCGTGTGTTCGGGTCGCCAGACTTCTCACTTCATCGGCTACTACAGCAAATCCGCGGCCCTGTTCACCAGCACGGGCAGCTTCGATTGCTGCATTCAAAGCTAACAGATTGGTCTGTTCTGCAATGCTCTTGATTACATCAAGAACGCCACCGATTCTCAGACTCTCCTGTTCAACATTGAGAATAGACGCTTCTGCAAGTTTTACCTCGTCGGCCAGTTCCTTTACAGCAACAGATGTTTGCCGAACGATAGTACATCCATTATGAGCCTCCTTGTTTGCTGTTAAAGCCGAGTGTTCTGCGATCGATGCATTCTTAGCCACGTCACTGATACAAGCGGTCATTTGGCTCATTGCTGTTGCTACTTGCTCAGTTTGTACTTCTTGATTCAGTATGCCTTTGATTATCTGATTGGTATTGTCTGAGGTTTGAGCTACTGACTCTATAACAGATTCAGTAGAATGTGCGGTCTTCTTGATTAGGTCACGAATTTTACTCACAAATACATTGAAACTGCCGGCAAGTTGGGCTAGTTCGTCACGACCAGACTGATCCAAGGTAATCATCAGATTACCATCTCCATCAGCAATGTTCTGCATGGTAGTTGCAGTTTTCATGATGGGTTTGGATATGGATTTGGCAATAAACCAACTTATTGCAATACCTAATGTAAAACCAAGAATAAACAGTGCAATCACCAGTTCAAATACAAACAGTGTACTATCTCTTAATGAGGAGCTGGTTTGATTGATTGAGGACTGAAGCTGACTAACAAGGCTCGATAGATTGCCTTGGATTGATTGAAGGTTTACATGAAGGTTGTTACGTACCAGCGCAGCGTCGCTTCGCCACTGGTCTCCACCATGGATCTCATGCAGTTTGGCATAGTGGTCTTTAAAAGCCGATACGTTCTCTACAATCCCAGTTATTGAGTCGTATTGATCCAGTGTTAAAAGGTCCTCCATCTTGATCAGATTTTGCAGCAGTGATTCAGCCTGTGTCAGATAAAGGTCTATGTTAGTAATATTGTTGCTACTTCTAAAAGCGAGATAACCTCGAATCCCGTTAATGACCTGGCTCCAGCTATAGCGTAATTCGCTCAGATCAACGAGTACCTGTTTTCGCTCTTCAGATGCGTCTTCATCCATTTCAGCCAGAATCATTTGGGACGCCAGTTGCATTACCGTGCGATTGATCGGGTTTATGTGCTGATTCGCATAGTCGATTCCAGGAAAGTTTTTTTCGAAGGATGAGGTCTTTTGTTGCAGTACATCGGCCGTTGCTTCAAACGCCCGAATATCCTCTTTGAGGGAATTCAAAGAGTCACTGAAGTCAATCTCAGGGCTGCGTGCAGTTGCCTGTCTCAGTTCCTGTAAAATGTCTTTGTAGTTCTTTATGGCTTTCGTGTAATTCTGCAGATGGTACGCTTCTTTTGTTACCATATAGAAACCGAGTGACGCGGTTGCCTGTTCTATATGGAAGGTGAGATCTTTCGCCAATAAAAGGGTGGGTTGACTGTCTGTGACGACCTTCTCAACATCACTATTAACCCCGTTAAGGCTGATAAGAGTTACTGCTGTGCTGATTGAAAAGAGTGAAAGAACCAGCCCAAAACCAAGCCACAGTTTGGTTTTAATCGATGAAAATATAGAAACAACTTGCATGTTGTTCTCCTGGAATTACCCTATAAAACAATTTATTACCTGTTATAGTTTTTTTCAGCCAGGTAATATTGTTGAGTTCCTACAAGCCGCCTGTAGGCATTATTAAATTGCTACAACTTGTCTGGAATCCAGAAGATTTCCTTGAAGAACCACTGATATGTTCGTCAACATAGGTGTTTCACGAGAACTGCTTTTGGTCGCACCGGTTTGAA
>JAHRHW010000441.1 GCA_019100305.1 Candidatus Thiodiazotropha taylori
TCAATACTCATGCTGCTTCTCACGACCTTTTCACGGCGCTCGAAATTCTTTTCGAACCAGAACCAGCCGAGCGTACCGAGCATAGCCAACAGCACGATCAGTAACAGGGCTGTCTTGGTACTATCCCGCATCGCGGTCACCAAAATGTTCAGACCATGCCTGGCAAAGCTCGATCAATTGTTGCTTCTGCGGTTGATGATGAGCATAGGCCAGCCTCTGCCAGACAGCGGTCAACTCACTCAGGTATTCGAATAGATCGGGGATCTGTAGCTTATGACTCCTGTCCAGGCACTGCCCCTCGGTATCCCCGGCCCTGATCGGCAGGTCATAGTGGTGAACCAGCCGGGAGAGGCTGGCCCGGTAGAGCAGCGCCATCCCCTCCCTGGTCCGCTCCTGTTGAATCATCGCAAGGGCTTCGACAGAAGGGTTGTCAGGCATGCTTTCAGGACGAAGATCCAGACCTGCGACAACAGTCGGTGTGGTTCGTCTGCCAGCCCCCTCAACAACCGACCCGCCGAAGCTCGATCTGTTGTTCAGATACCAGTGAAGCAGATAGACAAGCAGAACAGCCACCAGGATCCAGAGCAGCAATTCACCCAGCCTGGCGGCAGATCCGGCGATCGATTCCAGCCAGGCCAAAAAAGTCGAATCCGACACCTCCGACGAGTCATCCTCCTCATCCACATATTCCCAATAGTGAATCGTCCTCGGCTCACCAAAAGCATCATCGGCCAATACCTCCTGAATCAGGTTATGGGCCTTCTTATGGCTGATCTCTACAGCCTGCAGCGTTCCCGGCATTGAGATATCGACCAACAAAAGAGCCATACAGACAAGCACGGTATTGCGCAGCGTTGAGGATCGAGTCGCCTCTGCCGCATCGGGTTTATGCCGTTGTGCCATTCTGCGCAATCCCAACTCCAGATCCCAGGCCTCCAGTTGGCTGCGTCGATTCAGATAGAGTGCGAATCCGGCCGCCACATAGAATGGCGCAATCAGTGACATGGCGGCCAGGGCCGTGAGATGGTGCAACCATTCACTGACCGGATCAGGATCGAACAGATAGCTCTGCCAGTCGGTCCACAACAGATCTTCCGGTATCAGCGCCAGAATCAAGCCCAGCAAGCCAAACTGCAGAACCACCTCGAAGTGGATCCCGACAAAGGTCAGCCAGGAGGCGGCAGAACTGTTTTTGGCTAGTATGTTGATCCGCTTACTGCGCCTTTCACCCCGTAACCCCTCCAGTACCACCACCGGCATGACAAAAGAGCGGGCCGGGGTCAACCGGCGCCAGCTGAGCATGGCGAACAGCTGGGGCAGCACGACACTTCTCCAATCACTGAACACGCCCTTCAAACCGATCCTTTCCGAGAATACCCGGCGACTCATCCAGTAGAGCAGTGGTGGCTCATAGACCGGCTTCAACCACCACAGAATAAATCCCGCCAGCCACAAAGGGAGTGGCAGGACAACCAGCAGCAACATCACCGGCAGTGCACTGCAGAGCCAGATCAGCCACAGACTGACGAACCACTCTCTGGCCATGGTGAAACCGAGATCGATACCTTCCCAGCTCTCCCGCGGGCGCAGCTTGATGGCGATTCTATCCAGATCCATCGTTGCGCCCCATAAAGACCAAGTAGAGCGCAACCACCACCCAGAGAATCGCTGCGACACTGTATTTTGTCGCAATGGCCACAGAACTGGATGACCAGAAGGCCTCGATAAAGGCGGCAAACAGCAGCATCAAAGCCGCCCCCATGACCAATGGCAGCGCCTCAAGCGCCCTCGTTTTGAGTGCCTGAAGACGTGTCTGTTGGCGCGGCGCCAACAGAGCGTGACCCAGCATCAGCCCGGCTGCACCGCAGATCACAATCGCGGTCAACTCAAAAGAGCCGTGGCCGGAAACAAAGGGCCAGAAGGTATCGTGATAGCCCAACCGGCTTAAATGGCCAGCCACCCCGCCAATCACCAGACCGTTAAACAGAAGAAAGAACAGCGAGCCGATACCAAACAGAATCCCGGAGGCAAAGGTACGGAAGCCGATACCGATATTGTTCATTATATAGAAACCGAACATCATGAAATCGGTATCCGAACTGCGTTCCACCGATCGACCGGGCCGATCATTCGCCGGATCGTAGTTCTGCTCCATCTGCGCCACCGTCGACTGATCCATCACACTGTAGATCAGCTCGTCATTGAGAAAACAGGCCGTTCCCATCAGCAGACCGGGCACCAGGAAGGCCAGCAGGGCGATCAGAAAATAGGCTTTTTGGCGTCTTAGCGCACGGGGGAATCCGCTGAAAATAAACTGCAGGGTTCGCCAGCCCCACTCCCCTTTGAAGCGGTAGAGCAGCGGATGCCCTCGCAACACCAGAGTGTGCAACTGATCCACCAGGGCCGGACTGAAACCACGACTGCGAGCCAAGGCATAGTGACTGCAGAGCTTGCGATAAAGGTGTGGGAACTGAAGATGCTGCTGTTTGTTCAGCTGTCGATGCTGGCGTTTGCGTTGCAGATCGTGAATCAGGGTTTCGATCTCATCCCACAAGGGTTGATTTTCAAGTTCGAACTGTTGCTGCTTCATCAGCGTCCCTTGATAATCCAGTTGGCGTAGCGGTAGAGGGCCTGCTCAGCGGCACCACCCTGTAAACCGGTCTGTGGGGACAGCAGCTCCGCCAACTCCTGCCGGCGCTCTTCAGAGAGAGTCTCTCGTCGCTCAGCAAAATTCAGTATCACCAGTTGCTCCTCCTCAGAAAGATCCATCGGCGGCTTGAGGGCAGTGGAAGTCGTCGGATGCATGCGCTCAATATTCTGATCACGATAGACCACCAGTGTTCCAGCGCTCAGATCCCCCAGCCGCTGGAAACTGCGATTGCTGAGCATGGAAACCAGCCCGACGCCATACAGAAACGGCAGAAAATCGACACTGCGCAACAGATTCCGAATCACCGAGGCGGCCGGGGTGACCGGAGTACCGTTCTCCTGAATC
>JAHRHW010000055.1 GCA_019100305.1 Candidatus Thiodiazotropha taylori
GGATTTCCACCAATGGCAGCAACGGTCGCTAATTTGACCATAGGAGGTCTCAGGGGGATAAGTCGGTAGATACACGGTCACTGAACGGCCAGAAGCAGAAATGTGACGAATCTGGAAATATTTTCCTAAAAGGCACATAGCGGACTATTTAGATGAGTAAAAGTGGCATGCCATTAGTACCGGATTAGGTAGTCTTTTTTGGCTCGATGCGGCCTAATGGCTCCATGATTTTCCATAAAAAAGCAGATTTTGACTCTATCACGACTTTCTGAGTATGAATAACAAGACAGTAGGAAGCTAAGTCATTGTAATTCAGTCAATTAAAGTGTTATATAGAGATCTTTCTATAAATGTGTAAAGAGACAAGGGGTCTCGTTAGCGTAACTGTTAAGCGTAAGAAAAATGGATGAGGAAAAGATAACCGAATGGGCAAATGCCTACATCCAGGCAGAATTAACGCATGGCTTGAACGCTGACCATCCTCAATGGTGGGCCGTCGAAAAATTTATGGGTATTGGTAGTGGTGATACTAATGCTCAAGATAGTATGAAAGCTATTTTGGTAATCCTAAATTTGGAACCACCTGACAAAGTTATAGCTGTTCTTGCTGCTGGACCACTAGAAGATTTAATTGAAAACTGTGGAGAAGAAGTAATAGATCAAATAGAATTACTTGCGAGACAAAATCCAAAATTCAGACATTTATTAGGCGGTGTTTGGGAGTGTGGCACTCCAGATATTTGGACAAGAGTTACAGTTTGTCGTGGTGAAGCATGGTAAGTACGCATAAAATATAGCAACGAGACAGGGGGGCTCGTTAACCTAACTGTTATTTATGCAAATGAAAGACGTCACATTTGAACATGTTAAAGACTTTGCTATTCGTGAACTCTGGCAAATAAAGGGAGAAATTTCGCCCAATACAAGACTTGCACATGATTTCGGTATAGCTGGACTAGATGGTTTAGAATTTATTGAGGCATTTTCAAAGGAATTTAACGTAAAAATAGATGGCTTCGATTGGGTATATTATTTTGGTCCAGAGGAAAGTGTGTCATTAATAAGCCTTGCAAACTACTTATACGAAAAAGTCCAAGGTAATGAAGAGGTGTCATGTGATTTATCTCCAATTACATTAGGCCATTTAGTTAATTACGCGAAAAAAGGAGAATGGTTTGAGCCAAGCACTGTGCAAAATGCATGACCAGTGGCTTCAGTGCTCGCTACGCCACCTTAAGCCCAGGCGTTATATTTCTGAGGCAGTCTTAGGCTACAGCGATAATGAGAAAAAAAGTTATTCCACCGCGTTATGATGCACTTAAAAAAGGCCGAACCCATGGTTTTGGCGTGCTTTTGGATGCTGTTCTATATGAACCTCATAAAGTAAAAGATATAGTGACAAGCAACCCTGAAATTCTTTATGAAACATGTTGGGCTGGTGAGAACGTTTTACACTGGTTGGCAGTAGAGAACAAACACGAAGAAATTCGATTGCTGAGAAGCCTTGGTTCTCCTATACCACGTTTAGCGCTCGTTGATGCGGTTGAATTCGGACACCTTGAAACAATAATTACATTATTAGAATTAGGGTGCGAGGTTCAGTTAAGCTATTGCAAGAAGGCATTGGAACAAAACGAAAGTAATTTCTCGAAAAGGAAGATAAGCATTATTAAGAGCTATTTTAGTCAGTTTGGATTCGAAATATAAATATGTATAACGAGACGAGAGGTCTCGTTAATATAGCTGTTAACGTCTGCTTTCCGGTACATCAGTGGCTTATCACAGTGTCAGCTTCGGTCGCTTTCCGGACTATACTCGAAGCTCTTGACGAGTTACTTTCGATAGGTAACAAGCAGCAACACAAATTCCACACAATCAGTATCCACCATTCAACATAAACATCAGTAATCAAATCAGCTTCGACCTATCAGTTACATCGAAGTAATCCCTTACACCAAGAATTCCACCCACAACGGCCGATGATCGGCAATATGATATTTCACTGTCTTGTTAAAATAGTCCGGACTGACATCCCAGGCGCCTCGAAAGAACGGATCGCGATCAAAGTCGAACACCCCTGAGTTGCCCTGATAGGTGTTGTTCATCGCACCTGCGTGAAAGGCGACCTGATCGTAATATTTGTCGCCTGCCAGGTTGCTGCCCATGGCGGTGGAGTGTTGTGGCAAGATGAGGCGTTTGGCCTTCAACGCTTTATAGACCGAGCTTGAGTTTTCTCGAATAGGGAGATTGAGATCGCCCATAACGAGGATGTTCTGTGAATAGGCTCCAGCGGCTCGGTTGCGTTGATCTGCCCAGCGGGCCAGAGCGTAAGCTTCGAGGGCGCGACGGTCTTCATCGTAATATCGGTTGCTACCAAAATACAGGTGGGCGGAGACAGCCGTGAACGCCAGCCCCCCTGCCTTGAAAGCGACAACGTAGGGATTACGATCAAAACCTTTGTAAGCACCGGAGACACCAGGCATGCGTATGTATCGATGGTCACTGGGAGGCACGGCGATTTCAGCGGCGAGCTCGAGTCGGGATACTTTTTGGCTGTCGTAGATGAAGCCTGAGCGTTCTTCGTTGCCGCCTATGTCGGAGAGTATGACACGATAACCTGTTGGCAGGTGAGCAACGAGTGTCGATAGGTCAGTAAGGTCATCGGCAATCTCCTGGATAGCGATGAGGTCGAACCAGCTGACGATTTCGGCCATCAGTGCCAGGTCGTCATCGGTGCGTTGCTGGACTCCGAAATTGGTCAGATTCCAGGTGGCAGCTAGGAGCCGATTGGGGGCTTTGTCCGGGATGCCACGGTGAGCTTTGTTTCCACGCAGGGCTTGCCGCTCGGTGGCCAGGTCGTAGATGAAATCGGGGCTTTCCTTCTCGTGGGGGACCATGCGCTTCCCTTAGGGATCCGTGTTCTACTTTTATCCTGTTCAATTCTCATTTCAGAATAGGTTGCGGTTGAGGGTAAGGCAACTTGATACAGGAATGGGATTCCTGTTTTTCTCCGCCAATCTGCGGTGATAAACGCACAGGGATTGGGTGTGATTTCCAAACGCATGGTGAGGTAAGTTGTGAGCTGGCGTTCGGACCATTGCCGGCTATGCAATTTTCGATGGGAATCACAACACTGCCCGACACTCAAAAGCACGATATAATCACTACCCAATGACTCAGCCTGCCAACATCTTCTCCTACCGACCCTACTGGGCCGCCCGCTTTGGTGTCTCCCCTTTCCTGCCGATGAGCCGGGAGGAGATGGATGACCTGGGATGGGACAGCTGCGATGTGATTCTGGTGACCGGCGATGCCTATGTGGACCATCCCAGTTTCGGTATGGCACTGATCGGGCGCCTGCTGGAGGCACAGGGCTTTCGGGTCGGCATCATTGCCCAACCGGACTGGAGCCATGCGGACGCTTTCAGGGCTCTCGGGCGGCCCAATCTGTTTTTCGGCATCACTGCCGGCAATATGGATTCGATGGTCAACCGCTATACCTCGGACCGCCGCATCCGTAGCGATGATGCCTATACCCCCGATGGGGAGGCGGGCAAACGTCCGGATCGCTCCGTGATCGTCTATGCTCAGCGCGCCCGGGAGGCCTTTAAAGGGGTACCCGTGGTGATTGGCGGCATCGAGGCGAGTCTGCGGCGGATTGCCCACTACGACTACTGGTCGGACAAGGTGCGCCGATCCATTCTGCCCGACTCGAAGGCGGATCTGCTGATCTTCGGCAATGCGGAGCGGGCCATCGTGGAAGTCGCTCACCGGCTGGCGAAAGGTGAGAAGATCGATCAGATCCGGGATATCCGCGGCACTGGGTTCATGAGCCAGGGGCTTCCCGATGAGTGGGTCGAGATCGACTCCACCGAGCTGGATACTCCAGGCGCCAAGCCGGTCCACAAGGATCCCTACCAGCATCAACCCGACTGTGAGCAGGCGATCCGTTTCACACCCCATAACCGCCCGAGTAGACTGGACCGGGCACGCAGCGTGGTTCGTCTCCCCTCCTACGATCAGGTGGTAGAGGATGAGGTCATCTATGCCCACGCCTCCCGGGTGTTCCATCTGGAGACCAATCCGGGCAATGCCCGGGCGCTGGTACAGCAGCATGGCAAACGGGATGTCTGGCTCAATCCACCCCCCATTCCCTTGACCACGGAGGAACTGGACCGGGTCTATGAGCTCCCCTACAGCAGAACCCCCCATCCGGCCTACGGGGAGGCGCGCAATCCGGCCTGGGAGATTATACGCCACTCGGTCAACATCATGCGCGGCTGTTTCGGCGGCTGCACCTTCTGCTCGATCACCGAGCATGAGGGGCGCATCATTCAGAGCCGCTCGGAGGACTCCATCATCCGCGAGGTGGAGACGATCCGCGACCAGGTACCGGGTTTCACCGGCAACATCTCCGACCTGGGCGGCCCCACTGCCAACATGTACCGGCTGGCCTGCAAGGATAAGAAGATCGAGTCCGCCTGCCGTCGGCTCTCCTGTGTCTTTCCCGGCATCTGCCCGAATCTCAATACCGATCACAAACCGCTGATCGATCTCTACCGGCGCAGCCGCAAACTGCCGGGCATCAAGCGAGTCTTCATCGCCTCCGGTCTGCGCTACGACCTGGCGATTCGATCCCCGGAGTATATCCGGGAGCTGGTCACCCACCATGTGGGGGGCTATCTGAAGATCGCCCCGGAACACACCGAAGCCTCGCCCCTGGATAAAATGATGAAACCGGGGATTGAGAGCTATGAGCAGTTTAAGAAGCTGTTCGACAAATACTCGGCACAAGCGGGCAAAGAGCAGTATCTGATACCCTATTTTATTGCCGCCCACCCCGGCACCAGTGACCAGGATATGCTCAACCTGGCGCTCTGGCTGAAGCGCAACAACTTCCGCCCCGATCAGGTGCAGGCCTTCCTGCCGACCCCGCTGGCCATCGCCTCGGCGATGTATCACACCGGCAGAAATCCACTCAGGAAAATCGGCCGGGATCGGGCCAATGTGAGCGTGGTCAGAGGGTTGAAGCAACGCCGCCTGCATAAGGCCTTTTTACGCTACCACGACCCGAAAAACTGGCCCATGCTGCGTGATGCACTGGCCCGCATGGGGCGCAGCGATCTGATCGGAAACGGCAAAAAACATCTGGTACCAAGCTGGCAGCCCGCTGCCGACGGCAGACAAAAACAGTCCCCTTCCAAAGGCCGCAATCAAGCTCCCAAAGCTGCAATCAAACAGCGCAGGCAAAAGCGTGGCAGCAGCCTCAAAAGAGCCCGCAACAGCCGTTCACGGTAGCTTTTTTATCCCTTTAATTTCAGACAGTTGGAAACAATTTCCCAAAATCGGAAATTGGCCCTTTCCGGGCTTGAAAAAGCCTTCAAACAGAACCATATTCAAAGTAGGGGCGAGTCGTAATTTCGACGCATTTCGCCTCTCTGGAAGCACGTTACGAAAGGAGGTACGTCATGAATATCACACGTTATGACCCCTGGCGTTCCCTTGAGGACTGGCGCCAGGAAATGGACCGGATGTTCCATCCTCAACTGCATCGGGATGAGGAGACCTCCCACCTGGTAGGCGGTGACTGGGCACCGGCTGTCGATATCAAGGAAGAGACGGATCGCTTCGTGATCCGTGCCGATATCCCCGGGGTAAAACCGGAAGATATCGAGATCACCATGGAAAATGGTCTCTTGAGCATTCGTGGCGAACGCCGGTTCGAAGAGACTGAGGAGCGGGATGACTTCAGACGGGTGGAGCGCTCCCATGGTGTCTTCTATCGCCGTTTCTCACTGCCGGAAAACACCGATGCAGAAGCTGTTGAAGCAACCGGTAAAGATGGTGTCATCGAAATCACCATTCCCAAGACGGAAGATAAACAACCGAAACGGATCGAGGTGACCCACTAAACTCTGTTGCCGGGGCTCAGTTCGAGCCCCGGCTGTTGTTGCTGTGGTGTCGCTCTTTTGGCCGCTAATGGACGCTAAGCACCGCTAATGTTCGCTAATGTTCGCTAATGGTTTGTTAAGAAGAATTAGTCCGCAAATTAACGCAAATGGATTTTGTGAATCAGGCAGACCTGCAGCGATCCACATCATTTCAACTTATGCCTGGATGGCGTTGAAGCAACCTGCCAGCCCGAAGAATTCCTATCACACAATTTGCGTTCATTCGCGTTCATTTGCGGACTAAATTCTTCTACACCAACTCGAACAGACACTGGCTTGGAATAGACTAGGCAAGCAGGAATCGTTGCTCAGAAACGAAAGATCAGACCCAGGTTGGTCTCAAACTGGGGAAAGGCGTCGCCACTGATCTGCAGTTCGCAGCCACTGTCACAGAACAGACTGCTGTTGGAGTTGACCAGGGTGCTGTAACCGCGCATCTCGAAACGAATTCCCAGACGTTCGGTGGGGTACCACTTGAGACCGCCGCCAACGCTCAGGGAGAAGCGGGTCTTGTTCTCATAGCCCGCCTGGGTGGGATGCAGGTAGGTCATTCCCAGGCCACCGGAGAAGTATGGGGTGAAGCGATCCTGGTAGACATCCACAGTGCCACCCATATGGAAGTAGTGCACATCCAGGTCAAAGGCATTGTTCGGGTCGGTGGTGTCAGCCAGCGAAGTATCCTGATGGCTGTAGAGAAACTCATAGCGGGTTGTTTCAGATGCCGGCTGGCTTAAGGTGAAGCCCCAATCCGATGCCTCTTCGAAATCCCAACGGCGGTCGTTCCGCTCATCATCCAGGGTACCGCCAAAGCGATAACCGACGAAGGGGGTGAACTCCAGCTCACCCTCTGCCGCCAGACTGGAAACGCTACCGAAAACCAGTAGCCAGATTGTCAGAATTTGTGGTCTGCGCATCATGTCGTACAAATGAAACACCTTGTTAGACTAATTATCGTCCAAAATGCTCATAAATTAATGGTAACAATTCACAACTTAGGCGCGAGACAACTCAAGTGCATGATTATATAGCTTATTTTTCTTTATACCAGTGATGCTTGAAGCCAGGGAAACCGCCTGTTTGAGGGGTAGTTCCGCCAGGAGTGTGATCAGCATCTGCTCCACATCCACTTCCACTCGTGACTGGGATGCAACAGTCGAGCCTTCGATCAGAACGACAAACTCACCTTTTCGCTGATCCTCCTCTTGCTGCAGAGTTTGCAGTAGAGTTTCAAGATTCCCCCTGAGGAAGGTCTCATAGGTCTTTGTCATCTCTCGGGCAATGACAGCTTCACGTTCGCCGCCAAAGACGGCACTCATATCCTCCAGGCTCTCCACCACCCGGTGGCTTGCCTCATATAAGACGAGCGTCGCCCGCTCAGCCGCCAGCTCCTGCAACCACTTCTTGCGCTGGGAGCGGCTGCGCGGCGGGAAACCGGCAAACAGAAACCGATCGGTAGGCAGACCGGCGGCCGAAAGGGCGCAGGCCAGGGCACTGGCACCGGGAATCGGTACGATCCGCCCCCCCGCTGCGGCGTAGCCCCTGACCAGAGGAAATCCGGGATCGCTGATCAGTGGCGTACCGGCATCCGAGACCAACGCAATTGAGACGCCCTCATCCAGTTCAGCCAGCAGGGAGTCCATTTTTGCCCGTTCGTTGAACTGGTGCAGCGAACGCATTGGGGTATCGATGGCATAATGGCGCAACAGAGGGCGGGTGTGCCTGGTATCCTCGGCGGCAATGAAATCAACCTGTTTGAGTATTTCGACCGCCCTGGGGGTCAGATCATCGAGATTGCCGATTGGTGTTGCGACAACGTAAAGTACGCCCTTAGACACAGAGTTTCCCGTTTCACAGACACTGCTAGGCAGTGTCTAATGTAAATTACTGATTAAGATGATCAATCCTGACAGTTAATCGCTGTTCGGATCAACACCATTGTTGAAGCCCAGTTGGCAATCGATTATGTTGCCGGGTTGATTATACTGGATCCCGCTACAGATACTGAGTTATGCACATCATCCGCCATTTTGCCCTGTTATTGATGTTTGTCCTGTTGTTTCAGCAGGGTTGTACCACGGTCACCAAAGAGCCGCTGCCCGCTCAACAGATGTCTCCGGAACTCAGACTGCAGGTCACCGCTCTGCTTGAGGATGAGGATTACGCAACGGCCGCGATGATTGTTGAGAGCTATGCCATGGAGTCTCAATCCCCGTTTCGCGATCAGCTGCTGCTGGAGGCGGTCGAGTACTGGCTGAAAGCGGGTGAGCAGGAGCGCAGCCTGGCGTTGGTGAAGCTGATCCGGCCATCCGAGACCGATGAGGACTTCAACCTGAAACTGCGGATGCTGAAAACCGAACTGGCGGTGTTGCAGGGCGACATCGACCAGGCACTGGATCTGATGCAGCCGGAACCGGGACCGGACGCGCCCATCGAATTGCGCCAGCACTATCATCGCAACATGGCGGAGATCTTCCGTCTCTCAGGCAACCTGCTGGAGAGTGCCCGGGAGCTCGATGTACTCGATCCACTCATGGAGGCGGATCCGGACCAGCGTCTGGCGATCCAGGAACTGCTGGTGCAGACCCTGACCACCATGACCGATACCGCCTTGACCCTGCTGCAGCCGCAACCCCCCTCCACCCTGATCGGCTGGATGGAACTGGCAAAAGTCATCAAATCCCAAACAGCGGATCCGGAGGAGCTGAGCAACGGCCTGGCGGAGTGGCGGCAGCGCTTCCCCGACCACCCGGCGATGCAGCCCCTGATGGCCGGCCTGCTTGAGCTGCAGGGGCTCAGCCCCGATGACCATATTGCCATCATGCTGCCACGTAGCGGACCCTACGCGAAAGTTGCGGCGGCGGTCAGGGATGGACTGATGGCAGCCTGGTATCAGCAACCTCCCCAATACCGCCCCAAACTGCAGTTTTACGACAGCAGTGAGTTACAGAGCACCCTGACCATCTATCAGCAGGCTGTACTGAATGGTGCACAGATGATTGTCGGCCCGCTGAACAAGGACTCGGTGAAGATGATCTCCAATCTGGAGTTGCTGGATATCCCGGTGCTGGCGCTCAACCAGGTCGAGGACGAACTCTATGAGACCAATCCCAACCTGTTCCAGTTCGGCCTGGCGCCAGAGGATGAGGCGGAACAGGTCGCCGAGCGTGCCTGGCTGGAAGGCCATAGAACAGCCCTGTTACTGACCCCCCAGGGTAATTGGGGAGATCGCCTGGCCAACAGCTTCCGCAATCGTTGGCTGACTCTGGGTGGTGAAATCATGGAGAGCCAGACCTATCTGCCCAAGGAGAACGATTTCTCGGTACCGATCCGAATGCTGCTGAATATCAATGAGAGCGAGGCGCGGATACGTTCACTGACCCGATTGATGGGGCGTAAGTTTGAATCCGAACCGCGCACTCGTCAGGACGCGGATTTCATTTTTCTTGCGGCCCGTCCACAAAAGGCGAGACAGATCCGCCCACAACTGAAGTTTTTCCGTGCCGGCAACCTGCCGATTCTATCCACATCCCACATCTACTCGGGGATCGAACAAGCCGAGCTGGACCGGGATCTGGGCAAAATCAGTTTTGTCGATACCCCCTGGCTGCTTGAAGACAATCACGGTGGTGCTCTGTCGCGCAAAAGTCTCGAGCGGTTCATGCCCGGGGTAAAAGGTCGCTATGCGAGACTCTATGCCATGGGGATCGACAGCTACAATCTGCTCTCACAGCTACAGGCCATGCAAGAGCAGCCGGGCAGGCTCTACAACGGCAAGAGCGGCACCATCTATCTGGACGCACAGAATCGCATGCACCGGTTATTGGCCTGGGCCGATATGGAGAGAGGCAAGGCGAGTATTATCGGTTATGCACCACGCATCGAGATGCCGCACAACAGCCAATCCCTCGATGACATCAACAGCATCGATGAGCTGAACTTCGACGAGCAAGCGGATCGCCCCGAAACAATCGAGTCGGGTCTGCCACCGGTGTCAGATCACGATCTATCCGAGCCCGCTGATCGAAGATGAAAGCCGACCATCTGCAGCAGGGAGAAGCCGCAGAGCAGCTGGCCGTTGACTTCCTGAATCGTCATGGACTCAAACTGGTCACCCGCAATTTTCGCTGTAAAGTGGGAGAGATCGATCTGATCATGCGTGAAAAGCGTACCCTGGTATTCGTTGAGGTACGCTATCGTCAATCCGATGACTACGGTTCCGCCCTGGAGAGCATCACCCCAAGCAAACA
Organism: Candidatus Thiodiazotropha taylori; assembly: GCA_019100305.1. GTDB lineage: Bacteria > Pseudomonadota > Gammaproteobacteria > Chromatiales > Chromatiaceae > Thiodiazotropha. The sequence continues at coordinate 10,199 of JAHRHW010000055.1, forward strand.
GCGCAAACTGTTGGCCGCCGCCAATCTCTACCTGCAAAAGAACCAGATCGACCAGGCCTGCCGGTTCGATGTGGTGGCAATAAACGGTTCCGCGAACAGGCGGACCACCTGGATCAAGGATGCCATTCAGAGTTAAGCAGCGCGATTGCCGTCTAGCGGTTTGTTCAATTAAGAATTTAGTCCGCAAATGAACACGAATAAACGCAAATAGTCTATTTTTTTCGATAGATCCAAGTGGCGATATTCAGCTAACTCTCTCCGTGTTTGCCAGGGTGACAAGGTCGAATGGAGCCATCCAGGGTTGACTGGTGATCAACAACCCATTTGCGTTTATTCGCGTCCATTTGCGGACCGATTCTTCTTCTGACATAGGCGGAATTGGTTGATGCCGGGTTGAAGAATTTATGAGACACTTGCCAGCGAATCCGCATCAGATCCACCACCAGGCCCTATAGACAGATGCTAGACCAAGAGCGCATCCAGACACTCTTCAACCAGAGCATTCAGACCAAGATCGAAGCTCTGCCCCTGTTAACCCAACCGATTGCCGATGCAGCCAGACTGGTATTCGACCGTCTGCTCGAGGGTAACAAGATCCTGAGCTGTGGAAACGGGGGTTCGGCAGGCGATGCGCAACACTTCTCATCGGAGATGCTCAACCGTTACGAGCGGGAGCGACCCGGCCTGCCCGCCATTGCCCTGACAACTGACAGCTCCACCGTAACCTCGATCAGCAACGACTACGATTTTTCATTGATCTTCTCCCGCCAAATCGAAGCTCTGGGTCAACCCAACGACCTGTTGCTGGCAATCTCCACCAGTGGCAATTCGAGTAATGTGAATCATGCGGTACAATCGGCTCACGAACGGGAGATGGCGGTGGTCGCCCTGACCGGCAAAGATGGCGGGGAGCTGGCGAAACTACTCGCCCCGGGGGATGTCGAAATTCGCGTTCCATCGAGTGTCACCGCCCGCATACAGGAGGTGCATCTTTTGATCATTCACTGTTTGTGTGACCTGGTGGACCAGCAACTGCTAGGTGGTTGATGGTAGCGCCTAGCAGTTTTCAATCCGACCTAACGAGCATAATACGGGCAACTAAGACAGATAACCTTAAGAGGAAGCTCATGCAGATAAAATTCCCAACCACACTCTACGTCATCCTCGCTGCGCTTACCTTGCAGGGATGTGCCGCAGCCATTGTCGGCGGTGCAGCGGCCACGGCCACCATCATCCATGACAGACGGACTACCGGAGTGATCGTCGAGGACCAGAGCATCGAGCTCAAGTCCTACGATGTGTTGAAGAAAGATCCAATGATCAAAGAACAGACCAATATCTCCGTCACCAGCTACAACATGGTGGTACTGCTCACCGGACAGGCAACCAATGACAACCTGCGACGCAAGGCAGAGCAACTGGTAACCGGTGTGGAACGGGTACGCCGGGTGGTCAATGAAATCGAGATCGGCAGTGCCTCCTCGATCGGCGAGGACAGCCGTGATGTGGCTCTGACCTCCGAGGTCAAGCTGAAACTTTCTCGCATCGACATACCCGGTTTCGATCCTCTCAGAGTCAAAGTGGTCACCGAACGGGGAACCGTCTTTCTGCTTGGCCTGATCACCAAACAGGAGGGTGATGCGGTAACCGAGCTGGTGCGTCATATCAGTGGTGTTCGACGGGTTGTGCGGGTCTTCGAGTACATCTGAGTTGAGCGAAAAACTTTCAGCGGAGCGGATCAGTCAGCTCGCGAGGATCGTTGGCAAGGAGAATCTCTTTACCGATCCAGGGGACTGTCTACCTTACGGCTATGACAACAGTCGTTTACAGGCCACACCGGCAGCCGTGGTATTTGCCCGCGAGCACGATCAGGTTGCCGGCATCGTTAAGCTCTGCCATCAGCATCGCATCCCGCTGGTAACCCGGGGCAAGGGTACCGGAACAACCGGCGCCACGGTGCCACAGCGAGGCGGCATCGTTCTCTCACTGGAACGCATGAACCGGATCCTGGAGATCGACCGGGAAAACCGTCTGGCCAGGGTCGAACCGGGGGTTACCAACAAGGAACTGCAGACCGCACTCCAACAGCAGGGCTTCTTCTGGCCACCCGACCCGACGAGTGCCGCCGTCTGCACCATTGGTGGCAATCTCGCCTACAACTCAGCCGGCCCAAGGGCCGTGAAGTATGGCACCCCAAGAGAGAGCACCCTTGGCCTGAAAGGGGTCACCGGCAGCGGTGAAACCTTCTACACCGGCGTTAATACGACCAAGGGTGTGGTGGGTTACGATCTGACCAGACTGATTATCGGATCCGAAGGCACCCTGGCGATCATCACCGAAGCACGCCTCAAACTGACACCATTGGCACAGACCAAGAGAACCCTGCAGGCCACCTATTGCGACATCCATGCGGCAGCCAAGGCGGTCTCCGCCATCATGGGACAACCGGTCATCCCCTGCGCGCTTGAGTTCATGGATAAATCGGCGCTGGAGATGGTCAGGGAGTTCTCCGATCTGGCCCTCGATTCATCGGTTGGCGCGCTGCTGATGATCGAAGTGGATGGCGCCGAGCACTGCATTGCCGATGAGGTGACCGCGGTCGCCCAGGCCGCCAGTGTTGAGGGTCTGATCGACATTCACACCGCAGAGACCCAAGAGGAAGTGGCCAAACTGTGGAAGACCCGCAAGGCTCTCTCTCCGGCGCTGCGCAATATTGCGCCGAAAAAAATCAATGAGGATGTGGTGGTACCGGTCTCACGCATCCCCGAGTTGATCGAGACCCTGGAGAACCTCTCCAAGCAGACGGGTATCACGATTGTCAATTTCGGCCATGCCGGCAACGGCAACATCCATGTAAACCTGTTGCTTGACCCGGATGATCCGAAGCAACTCGCTGCCGGTGAGCACTGTCTGAATGCGCTGTTCGAACTGGTGCTGGGGTTGGGTGGCACACTCTCCGGTGAGCACGGTATCGGTGTGGTCAAACGCCAATTTGTCGATCAGGAACTCGATCCTGTGGAGCTGAAACTGATGCGCAGCATCAAACAGCAGTTCGATCCTCACCAGATCCTCAATCCGGGCATTCTGTTTCCAGACTGAAATAGAGAGCACTGCAGCAGCCCTGCTCATCTGATAGGCCACAGCGGATAAACACCAAGCAAAAAAAACACTCTCGGCCGAAGACAGAGAGTGCTACCCAAATGAGAGGTCGAGCAGTAGAGAAATCGCCTGGTTCAGCATCCGTTGCGGCACAGCTATTTTGGCCGCAGGCGAACCATTCAAGAGTTCCGTTTCCCTCCCAGCTCTGACCCGTTAGTCTGTTCAGTCTCCACAAACGAGAGCAGGATCTGCAGTGGAGATTCGTGAGAGACCTGGAACCTGTCCAGGCATAGGGGTGCGGAGAAAAAACTGATCATTAAACCGATGCTGATGATGAGTGTTTTTTGCCACATGCCTTTCTCTCCCCGACTGGTTCAAGCAACTGAAAGTTCATGCTTTAAGGATAGGGAATGGGGATTTTTAAGGCTGTGAAATATTCACATCTCAGCTGCGACTTTTTTCCAGCGGGGTCAACTCAGTCGGGTTGGTTCAGCTCTTGCTGCAGATGGCTGCGCTCTCGATAGTAGCGGGATAGGGTCGCGTACAATAAGGTTGTAAAGAGCATCAGCAGGGTAAAAAAGAGGTAGTAGTCCACACCCTGCAAGAGTGAGGTGCCCTCAATAGCGAAGTTGACGATACTGGTGAAGAGATTACCGATCGCAATCGACATCATGAAAAAGGCCATGACAAAGGATTTCATACGTACCGGCGCCTGGGTATAGGAGAACTCCAGACAGGTGATGGATACCATCACCTCACCACTGGTCAACACCAGATAGGCGAGCAGCTGCCAGCTAATGGATGGGGTATGGCCGGCATCGATTTGATACTGAATCCAGGCGGAGATGGCGAAGGCCAGCGAAGCGAGCAGCATACCGAAACCGATTTTTCGCAGCGGGGTCAAGCGCCATCTTCGCTGCATCGCCGGATAGATCAGATAACTGAAAGTGGGCACCAGCAACATCACCAGCAGCGGATTGGCGGCCTGAATCTGGGCCGGCAGAATCTCGAACCCAAACAGTTGCAAATCCATGCTTTTGGCCTGTAGCACCCAGGCGGAGCCGGTCTGATCGAACAGCGACCAGAATACTGCGACAAACAGATAGAGGCCGAATAGCCGCAACAGCACCGACAAGCCCTGGGGGCTGAAGACCTCCTGCACAAAGCCCAGCCCCGCAGGGGGTATATGGACAAACCTGCGGCGACCGGACCAGAAGATAATGGTCGCAATGACCATCAGAACTCCCGGCACACCGAACGCCCAATCAGGCCCCGCCTGGGACAGCAGCCAGGGGGTGGCCAGGGTCGAGGCGAAGGCCCCGAGATTGATGGCAAAGTAGAACCAACCGAAACTGCGCGTCAACAGATGGGCATTGCTGCGACCGAACTGATCCCCGAGGTGGGCAGAGACACAGGGTTTGATGCCACCGGAACCCATTGCGATCAACCCCAACCCCAGCAGCAATCCCAAACGGGTGTGATCGAGCGCCAGGGCAAAGTGACCCAGACAGTAGACCAGGGAGAGCAGAATGATGGTTCGGTACTTGCCCAGCAGACCATCGGAGATCAACGCACCAAACAGGGGCGTAAGGTAGACCGCCGATACAAACAGATGAAACCACCCCTTGGCCTCCTCCTCGTTCATCGGATTGGCGGCACCGCTGCTGTCGACCAGATACTGGGTCATGAACACCACCAGTACCGCACGCATGCCGTAGAAGCTGAAGCGCTCAGCCGCTTCGTTACCGATGATGAACGGGATACCTGCCGGCAGATCTTTAGAGGCTAAGGGGGCGCGCAGGTAGTCAGTCACAGCGATTACCAACCAGACTCATGGGTGCAATCGATGTGAGGGATCAGTAGCGGGCCGGCAACTGCTTATTGATCACATACTGATTGGTGTTGGAGGTGATATAGCCCCCTTTGACAAGATCCTTGAAGATTCGGCAGACCATTTCACGGGATGCACCAATACGATTGGCCAACTCCTGCTGGGTAACATGCCCTTCGATG
>JAHRHW010000442.1 GCA_019100305.1 Candidatus Thiodiazotropha taylori
TCCGCACAGGATGAGTGGAACTTCAGCAAAGGCTGGGAACTGACCCTGGGCGCACGCTACGACCACTATTCGGATTTTGGCGGCACTTTCAATCCACGCGCCGCGTTGGTCTGGCAGACCCGCTATGACCTGACCACCAAACTACTCTATGGACGCGCATTCCGAGCACCCAGTTTTACCAACATCCATGCGCAGAACAACCCCATCGGTCTGGGCAATCCGGATCTGGACCCGGCCATTCTGGATACCGTGGAGCTGGTTTTCGACTATCGGCCCACCCCCGATCTGCGACTGGCCGTCAATCTCTTCGCCTATACAATCGACGGGCTGATCGAGTTTCTGCCGGATGAAGGCGAGGCCACCACAACATCGCAAAATGCCAGGGATCAGAAAGGCCACGGAATGGAGCTCGAGGGGGAGTGGCAGGTGACTAACCGCCTGCAACTGACTTCGAATATGGCCTGGCAGGACTCCGAAGACAAAGCGAGTGGTGACCCGGTACCGAACGCCCCCGGCCTGCAGGCCTATCTGGCTGGTGATTGGCGATTTCTGCCGGACTGGTCGATCAATGCCCAATGGATCTGGATCGGACAGCGTGAACGGGCAAGTGGCGATAGCCGCAAAGCAGTTGACGACTACTCAATCACCAATCTGACACTGCGTCGACAGGCCCTGTTTGAACATCTCGACCTGGCCCTGGCGGCGCGCAACCTGTTCGATGAGGACGTGCGGGAACCCAGTACCTCAGTAATCCCCAATGACTACCCGATGAATGGACGCGAGATCTGGGCAGAATTGCAGATCAATCTATGACACACGCCGCTACTCCCCCAACCCATCGCCGCTTCGTCTCACTCTTCCCACTGCTGTTTTCTGTAGCCGCAATGGCCAACCCACCGGTGATTACAGACCAACAGATGAGTGAAGCTGAAAGCCTCTTCAGCGGACCGGGAGAAGAGGACTACTACCGGACCGACGCCGAGCTGGTAACAGCCACCGGCAGCGCCAAACCGGTGTTTCTCGCCCCTTCGGTGACGAGCGTCATCAGCAAGCAGGAGATCCGGGAGATGGGAGCAAAGAGTCTCTACGAAGTACTGGAGACGGTACCCGGACTCCATGTCACCCCCTCAAGCAACTTCGGCCCGCTGATTACCAACATCAACATTCGAGGCATCACCACCGCACTGAACCCGCAAGTACTGGTATTGATCAACGGTGCACCGATCAAGGATCTGTGGAACGGCAATCTCGGCCATCGCTTCGAGATGCCGGTGGAGATGATCTCCAGGATCGAGGTTGTCAGAGGGCCAGGGTCTGCGATCCATGGCGCTGACGCCTTTGCCGGTACGATCAATATCATCACCAAGGATGGCCAGGAGATCGGTGGCGCCCGCGCCGGCTACCGTCAGGGATCATTCGATACCCAAAGTGGCTACATGCAATATGGCGGCAATCATCAGGGCTGGGATCTGGTCGCCAGCATAGAAGCATTGAAACAGGAGACCGATGACCAGCGGATCATTCAGCAGGATCTGCAAACCACGCTGGATGAGAGTTTCGGCACCCAGGCCTCCCAGGCCCCTGGCGCCATGAATCTGGATCAGCGCCTGATCAATTTCCACCTCGGCCTGCGCAAGGCTGAGTGGACCGCCCGCCTCTGGGGAATTAGGCAACGGGATGCCGGTGTCGGTGTCGGTGCCGCGCCGGTGCTGGATAGCGAAGGTTCGCACGACAAGGACATCTATAACCTCGACCTGCTCTACCAGAATCAGGCGTTTCACCCGGACTGGAATCTGGAGCTTCGCTTTAACTACAACTACGCCGATTATGTCAGCCGATTCAATCTCTTCCCGCCAGGCGCCACCCTGCCGATCGGCGCTGACGGTAATCTGGACTTCAACAATCCGGTGGGCGTCACCCGTTTCAGTGACGGCTACATTGGCCAACCGGAGGCGACCAACCGTATCTACCGTAACAATATCATCGGCGTCTATGATGGCCTAGCGCACCATCTGATTCGCCTCTCAGCAGGATACGACAGTATGCAGTACAAGGCGGGGGCGAAACAGAACTTCGGACCCGGTGTGCTCGACGGAAGTCCACAGGAGGTGGATGGCAACCTGACCGACGTCACCGGTACCCCCTATAACTACAGCCCGAATGTAAAACGGGATCTCTGGTATCTCTCCCTGCAGGACGAATGGGCGTTGGCCAAGAACTGGGATCTTACCCTCGGCGCCCGCTATGATCACTACTCGGACTTCGGTGACACCTTCAACCCCAGGCTGGCGCTGGTCTGGCAGGCACGCTACGACCTGACCACCAAACTGCTCTACGGCCGGGCCTTCCGTCCCCCCTCATTCTCCGAACTCTATGCGCAGAACAATCCGGTTCAACTGGGCAATAACGAGCTGGACCCGGAGACCATCGACACCCTGGAATTTGCCATCGACTGGCGCCCCACCCCGGACCTGAGACTGGCCAGCAACCTGTTTGTTTATGAGATCAAGGACCTGATCGAGGCGGTACCCGATGAGGGTGGCGCCAGCAACACCAATCAGAATGCCAGGGACCAGCGGGGACACGGCATCGAATTCGAGCTCGACTGGCAGATCAACCAGCAACTCCGACTGCAGAGCAACGGTGCCTGGCAACACAGCGAAGACAGTGACAGCGGCAAGCATCTGGCCAACTCACATGGATTCCAGTACTACGCCCGGGCGAATTGGCAGTTTCTGCCGACCTGGTCGCTCGACGGCCAGTGGTTCTGGATCGGAGATCAGCAACGGGCGGAAGGGGACAACCGGGACGATATCGACGCTTACCATCTGCTCAACCTGACACTGCGTAAAGATCGCTTGATCGACCATCTGGATCTGGCATTCGGCATCCGGAATCTGCTGGACGATGAGATTGCAGAACCTGCCAGTTCGACCATCATCAACGAGTATCCCATGGACAGCCGGGCCTATTGGCTGGCGCTTGAGG
>JAHRHW010000443.1 GCA_019100305.1 Candidatus Thiodiazotropha taylori
ATAACCCAGCTCATAGGCGACCTCAGTCACTGAAGTACCATTACCTAACCGGTCGATCGACTCGAGCAACCTCAAGCGACGACGCCAGGCGCCAAAACTCATGCCGAGGTGACGTATAAAGAGTCGACCCAGGGTCCGTTCACTGGCACCGATCTGCAGCGCCCACTCGGCCAGTGTGCGGTTGTCCGCAGGATTGGCGATCATGTTGTCGGTAACCCGGCGAATCCTCGGTTCAGCGGAAAAAGGCAGATAGAGGGGAAAGCGCTCGATTTTTTTCAACTGATCAAGGATCACCAGCATCAATCGCTCCTCAGGCGTCCCGGTCTGATAGTCGTTACCAATCGCTACCGCCTCCAGAATCAGCGCCTTAAGCAGTGCCGACACCCTGGCCACACAACACTCATCAGGCAACTCCTCGACATAAGCCGGATCGATATAGGCCGACCTCAATGAGACCGCCTCGGCCATCTCCACCTCATGCATCACCCCAGGAGGTATCCACAACGCCTGAGAGGGGGGAACCAGCCAGGCCCCATCATCGGTGGTCGCCTTCATGGCACCGCGGATGGCAAACAGCAGCTGCCCCCTCGAGTGGGAGTGTTTCGAAACCAGCTCCGAGGCCTTGCGTTCACTCGTCAGAGTCAAAACAGGCCGATCCGCGTCCACCACATATCCCACGTGAACCCGGGGGTCTATTGTCTGATTTTCAATATTCATTGTCAGATTATAGCTATTACGACAAATCAAATCCCATTCATAATCGGGTCATGTTGAAGATTCCGACACAGATCCGACAGCGACCAGAGATTCTGCTGATGCTGATGGCGATTGCCGTACCACTCAGTTTTGCCGCCTGGCAGACTCTGCTAAACAACTTCGCCATCGAAAGAGTCGCCTTTACAGGACAGGAGATGGGCATTCTGCAGAGCCTGCGCGAGATCCCCGGATTTCTCGCCTTCGGCGTGGTCTTTCTGCTGCTTCTGGTGAGAGAGCAGAAGCTCGCCTACATCTCGCTGGCTCTGCTCGGGCTGGGTACCGCCCTGACCGGTTTCTTCCCCTCGATAATCGGTCTCTACATCACAACGGTCATCATGTCGGTTGGATTTCACTACTACGAGACCCTGCAGACCTCCCTGGCGCTCCAGTGGACCGACACATCCAACTCCGCCGAAGTGCTCGGCAAACTGATCGCAGCAGGCTCATTTGCCTCGATCCTGACCTTCGGTCTGATCTGGCTCGGGGATAACCTGCTGCAACTCGACTACCAGTGGATCTACCTGGTGATGGGAGGACTCACCCTGCTGATCGCCCTGATCTCCTGGCTGAGCTTTCCTCTCTTTCCACAGAAGACTGAACAGCACAAACACATGGTGCTGCGTAAGCGTTACTGGCTCTTCTATTTGCTGACCTTCATGTCAGGCGCCCGTCGTCAGATCTTCGTGGTGTTCGCCGGCTTTCTGATGGTGGAGAAGTTTGGTTACAGCGTTTCACAGATTGCGATGCTGTTTTTGATCAATGCAGCCATCAATGTCTTTCTTGCGCCACGCATCGGTCGCCTGATCGGCCAGATCGGGGAGCGTCGCGCCCTGCTGATTGAATACGGCGGACTGATCCTGGTATTCTGTGGCTATGCCCTGGTGGAAAACGCCACCATCGCCGCCGGACTCTATATTATTGATCACCTCTTTTTCGCCCTGGCAATCGCACTTAAAACCTATTTCCAGAAAATTGCCGACCAAGAGGATATCGCCTCGACCGCCGGGGTTAGCTTCTCCATCAATCATATAGCCGCCGTGGCGATTCCCGCTGTGTTCGGCATCATCTGGATGAGCTCACCCGCACTGGTGTTCTACGCCGGCGCCGCGATGGCCGCCATCTCCTTCATACTTTCGCTGCTGGTACCGGAAACGCCTACCCCTGGTCGGGTCAGCCGTCTGGCCTACTCAAGTGCCAGCGGTAATTAACGCAACACTCTACCATTCGTTTCCGGAACCGCCAGGGGGTTTGGATTAACAGGGCCTAGTAAAGATACTCAATCTCATCGTTGACGAAGGTATAGCGGGGCTGCTTATACCAGCCATACAAAAAGGACCAACGGGGCTCTTTATGCACCTTCGACCGGTAGATCTTCAGCTGGCCGGTTTTGTCATTCATCCAGAAATCGAGGTCATATAACTTATCCGGCTCACCCACCACATGGAAATCTGTACAGGCAAAGTAGATATCACTGCCGATCTGCCTGACCGGGTCATGTATACGCACGAACTTCAGCGTCAACACTTCACCGGTTTTATCGTCCCGCAGACGAAACACTCCATTCGCATCCACCTCGTCCTCGATGTGCTGCATCATGGTTGACTTGATATCTTCGACATAATATTTACGGCTATCGGTGGCTGACTCATCAGCCACACAGTGCGTTGTCGCCGATCCCGCCAAACCAATCAGCAGCAGATATCTGTTCATCTCTTGAATCCTATTTGGCGACCGGTTTACCTGCATGTTCCGCAGGTTTACCGCCGTGCTCCATCTTCATCGCTTTGCCACCATGTTCACTGGCTTTTTTAGCCTCATCTTCCTTTGCATCCATAGCCTTGCCGCCATGCTCAGCTGCCTGCTGCTTTGCCTTCATTGCCTTGCCACCATGCTCTGCAGCCTTACCGGCGTGCTCAGCGGAAAATGCAGCCAGTGGAATCAACAACAACAGGCCAAGTAACTTTTTCACAATATCTCTCCTCACAGTTTTTTTAGGTTATGAAATCTCGGCTCTTGCGTGGACCGAGTGGAATAACTGAAAACACCATCCTGACAGGATGAGCAGTTCTCACTAGTAGCGTTTGCCGCCGCACCTCAGTCAGCCAATCCCATATTTCTCCGACTGAATGGTTCAATCAACCACGCCTTGAAGGAGAAAGCCGTCTCCCGGGCCTGAGGTAAGCCGATCAGATCACCGCTATCTGCCTCTTTTTCTT